>JAITTF010000044.1 GCA_031287215.1 Bacteroidales bacterium | reverse complement strand
GAAATTTTCAGAATTGCTAAACAGGAAAAATTCGCTATTCCTGCGGTAAATGTAGTAGGTACCGATTCTATTAATGCAGTAATGGAAGCTGCAAAAGCAGTCAACTCGCCTATTATCGTACAATTTTCTAATGGAGGGGCACATTTTTATGCCGGCAAATCTTTACCTAATGAAAAGGAATCAGTAGCCATTGAAGGGGCTATATCCGGTGCAATGCACATCCATCAAACAGCTCATTTATACGGGGTTCCGGTGATAATTCATACCGACCATGCTGCTAAAAAGCTGCTTCCATGGATAGATGGTCTATTGGATGCCGGCGAAAAATTTTACGCTCAACACGGCAAACCGCTTTTCAGTTCGCACATGCTCGACCTCTCTGAAGAATCTTTGGTTGACAATATAGAGATCTGCAAAAAATATTTGATAAGGATGTCTAAAATTGAAATGACTTTAGAAATTGAATTAGGTATTACCGGCGGCGAAGAAGATGGCGTGGACAACAGTGATGTTGACAATGCACGTCTTTATACGCAACCTGAAGATGTCGCTTATGCTTACGAAGAACTGTCTAAAATAAGTCCTAATTTCACCATTGCTGCCTCATTTGGCAATGTACATGGTGTCTATAAACCAGGTAATGTAAAATTAGAGCCTATCATTCTTCATAATTCTCAAGAATATATTATAAAAAAATATGGTACCCCAGCCAATCCTGTGAGTTTTGTTTTCCATGGTGGTTCCGGTTCTGAACCCGCAAAAATTAAAGAAGCACTGCAATATGGTATCGTAAAAATGAACATTGATACCGATACCCAATGGGCTTTTTGGGAAGGTGTTATGGCTTATTATAAGAAAAATGAAGCCTATTTACAAGGGCAAATCGGCAATCCCGAAGGTGAAGATAAACCCAATAAAAAATATTATGATCCCAGAGCAGTCCTGAGAGAAGGTGAAAGATCTATCGTCAATAGATTAAAAATCGCTTTTGACGACCTGAATGCAATTGATCGTTATTAATCTAAATATTTATAATTATGATAGTTATTGACGGAAAACAGATTGCCTTAGATATTAAACATGAAATCGCAACTGAAGTTAGCAACATGCTTGACCATGGCAAATCAGCACCTCATCTCTCCACGATGATCATTGGTAATGACGGTGCCGCACTCACTTACGTGGAGAGTATTGAAAGAAACTGCCGTGAAGTTGGTTTTATCTCTTCTGTTTATAAATTTTCTGAAACTACTTCTGAACGAGAAGTTTTGGAGGCTATTGATTTTATCAATAAAGATGATGAAATTGATGGATTTATTCTTCAACTTCCTCTTTCCAAGCATATTTCTAACGAAAAAATATTGGAGAAATTGAATCCTAATAAAGATGTAGATTGCTTTACTGCCATCAATAACGGGAAATTATTGCTGGGAGAAGAGCGTTACATTCCGGCAACTCCTTATGGGGTTATGGAACTTTTACGCCGTTCCAATATTACTACCGAAGGCAAGAATTGTGTGGTTGTAGGTAGAAGTAATATTGTAGGCAAACCCTTAGCTATGTTGTTAGCAAGAACCGGTGCTGAAGGCAATGCCACCGTTACCATTTGCCACAGTAAAACCCAACATTTGGACAAAATTTGCTCACAAGCCGATATTTTATTAGTTGCTATTGGCAAACCGGAACTTATTACGGAAAAATTTGTCAAGAAAGATGCCGTTGTCATTGATATTGGCATTCACAGAATTGTTGACCCAAACACCGAAAAAGGTTATAGAGTTTGTGGTGATGTAAAATATGATGAAGTAGCTCCTAAAACCTCTTACATTACTCCTGTACCCGGCGGGGTAGGCCCTTTGACCATGAGCTGTTTATTGCTTAATACCCTTAAAGCAAGAAAATTAGCAGGTACTGATTGAGGGCTTATACTACATAACCAAAAAAGACACTTTCTAAAAAGTGTCTTTTTTTTTGGTGCTCAGGACAAGAGTCGAACTTGCACGGGAGTCCTCCCACTACCCCCTCAAAGTAGCGTGTCTACCAATTCCACCACCTGAGCGTTTTTTGAGAGTGCAAAGATACAATTTTTTTCTATAACCATTTTATAAAAAAGTTTTTTTTTCGTTCTATCTTTTTTTTTCAAAAAATAAAAGAATTATAGATTTATGATAAGTCAACTCTCCGTTTCCAAAGCAGAAACGTGCCAAAAGAGACTACAATAAGAGATAAAATCGCCATCGGCAGCAATGTAGCCGTAAATTCTTCGGGCATCATTTCCGTATCAATTCCAGAACGCATTAAACTGAAATCCATTACAACAGATAAACAGTTGTGGAGAAAATGGGCTAATATGGGCAACCATAAAGAACCGCCCCATACTGCCAAATAACCCAGATAAGCACCTAACAACATACGAGGAAAAAATCCATAAAACTGGAAATGAATGATACTGAAAACAATAGCACTAATCCAAATAGAGAGATGATGATTTTTGATTTTAGAGTTGATCAACGGCTGTAAAGTGCCTCTAAAAAGAAATTCCTCCGCTATTGCCGGTAGTAATGCCATGATAAACAGATTAATAAACAGGGAACTATAACTATAATCTCCCGTCATTTTTGCCAACATCAGACGTGCTTGCTCTTCCATGACTTTAAGATGCTGTTCAAGGGTTGTCATACTCTCCGGGAGTGTTATCTTTTCATTCCAAACTCCAATATAGGCAATTAAGGGAATGATAAAGATGGACAACAGCAGCACTATGGCTGCCATCTTTTTGGGCGGAAAACGATGGGAAAGACTAAACGTGAAAAATTTATTATCAACAAAATATGAAAACAATAGTGCCGGAATCAGAAACATCCCTATCGTTCCCACAATCTGTGTAAAACGCAGATAATGGATATTTTCCATCAAATCAACATCTTTCCAAACAGCAGTAGCAATGAGTGCAAAACCGCCTGAAAAAACAATAAAACAACAAACCAATAATGCTATAAACAGGATTAGTTTGACCGCAAAATTAGAATTTCTAAACATATAAAAAAAATAAGGTTAATTTATCTTTTTTACGAAGTCAAAAGACATCTGTTTTTTCAGAATATCAACAGCAGTAACTTTAATCATAATTTTATCTCCAAAGCGGAGATTCATACCATGATGTAAGCCCACTAAAGTATAATTTTCTTCATCTAAATAGTAATAATCATCATCAAAACAACGCATAGGGATATAACCTTCACATTTAGAATCTGCTAATTCAGCAAATACTCCATATTTAGAAAGACCACTAATGACGGCTTCAAAGGTATTTCCAATTTTATCGGACAGATATTCAGCTTGTTTGTATTTGATAGAGGCTCTTTCAGCTTCTGCTGCCAAGTGTTCCATTTTAGAACTATGAACACATTTTTCCTCATACTCATCTTGATTAGCAGAGGGTTCGTTATGTAAATAGGCTTCAAAAAGGCGGTGTACCATCAAATCAGGGTAACGCCTAATGGGAGAGGTAAAATGCGTATAATAGGGGAATCCTAAACCATAATGTCCAATATTTTGTGTCGTATAGATAGCTCTCGGCATTAATCTAACACTCAAACGGTTCAACATATCATGTTCTCCGGTGAGTTTTGACTGGTCGAACATCAGATTAAAGGAGTCTGCCAACTGTTTTTTCGATCCTGTTTTAAGGTCATAACCCAATTTCTGCACAAAATTTCTAAATACCAATAATTTTTCTTTAATAGGCTCATCATGAATACGATAAACAAAAGTTTTACCCTGTTGTTGACGAGCGGTTTTGCGCCCTATTTTTTCAGCCACTTTTTTATTGGCGAGTAGCATAAACTCTTCAATCAAGAAATTGGCTTCTTTTTCTACTTTAAGAAATACCCCCAGCGGTCTCCCTTTCTCATTGAGTTGGAATTTCACTTCAGGAGTATTAAAGTTGATAGCATGAGCCTCCATCCGTTGCTTACGTAATGTTTGTGCTAATTGGTGCACAGGAAGTATGTAGGCATCCAACTCTCCTTGATGCTCTTCGATGATTTGCTGCACCTCTTCGTAGGCAAATCTTCTATCGGAATTGATAATAGTTTTACCAAACCATTCATTGTGAATTTTAGCCTCTTCATCAAGGTCAAAAACGGCACTAAAACAGAGCTTGTCTTCATGGGGACGCAGGGAGCAGAGATTATTACACAGTGTTTCCGGCAACATGGGGATAGTCCTATCCACCAGATAGACCGATGTAGCCCTGTTGTATGCCTCCTCATCAATAAGAGAACCGGAGGTAACATAGTGCGAAACATCTGCTATGTGCACCCCTACGCGATGTAAGCCATTGGGTAATTTTTCGTAAGAAATGGCATCATCAAAATCTTTGGCATCTGCCGGATCAATAGTAAAAGTGGTGATTTTACGAAAATCTTTTCTTTTTTTAATATTCTCTTTATCAATCTGCTGCTTGATTTTTTCTGCCGCGTCTTCCACCTCTTTTGGAAAGGAGACCGGAAAATCAAATTCCGCTAGAATAGCATTCATTTCCACATTATTACTACCCGGAGCACCCAGTACATAACGTACTTTCCCTATCGGGTTGCGCGTACCCTCTTTCCATTCTGTGATGACGACCACTACTTTCTCGCCGGAACGCGCTCCTTCGAGGCAATTAGCAGGAATCTGAATCACACAATTATACAGAGGATTATCAGGAATAAACAATGCCGGTTTATCTTTTTTAATGCGAATGATCCCAACTAACTGTTTTTGAGTTCTTTCAATAATGCCAACCACTTGTCCTTCTGACCGTTTTTTCTTTCTCACAGGGAATACGGAGACTTTGACTCTATCGTTATGCAGTGCATTGGAGAGATAATCTTCAGGAATAAAAACATCTTCCACATCCTTATCATCCTGAATGATAAAAGCTCCTCCGGCGGCTATTTTCTGAACCCGTCCTTCAATATAATGATTACCGGAATTATCTCTATTGATAAAGCGGTGATTGATTCTATATTTACCTCTTCCGGAATTCAATAGAATTTTATTATCTACTAAGATATCGATTTGTTTTCTAACCTCTTCTCGCTCTGATTTATCAAAGACATTCAGTCTGGCAGCAATTTGCTTGTAAGTATATTGCACGCCGCTTGCTTGCGTGCAGATCTCTATAATTTTTTTTTCTATCTCTATAATTCCATTTTTTTTACTCATAGTTATTTCTTTAATTAATGAAGGTTTTAGTAGTTTCTCTATTGAGAAGCGTGAAATCTTTTATTTTGCAAAGGTACTAAAAAAAGTTGAAATTGACCATGTTTTTTTGTGATTAGTTTAGTTTTTAGAGTTTAGTAGAAGTAATCAACACTATCTCACCAAAGTAACACTTCCACGCTGTTTGAAGAGGTCTCCATTAGGGAGTGTGTAAACGAGCCGGTAGGTATAAACGCCCATCGGAGCAGGTTGATCGTCATAATTGCCATCCCAACCTTGATAAGGATCAAATGACTGAAAAACAAGCTGACCATAACGAGAATAAACCCTGAAATCATAACCTTTTTCAGGTACAAAATGATTGACAGGATTGAAAATTTTGTTTTTACCATCAGGAGCAAAAGCATTCGCAATAACCGTTGCCGGGTCCTGTTTTACTAATACAGCATTGGAAACATGTTGCCCTGAAATGCCGTATTGATTGGGTTTCTCTGCTGCAATGATTCGATATTTGAAATCAGATCCCGATAAAAAAAGTTCTGCTACATCATCTTCATACCTATTTGTAGAAGAGGGTAATAGGGTGTAAATTTGTTCAAAAATTGAAGATACTTGCGTTTTTCTTTCCACAGAATATGCTAATACGCCCTGCTCCCAACCAGTAGGATTTTCCCAATAGATTTTATTGATACGAGTAGTCATTGCTTCTCCTTTAACAATCAAATTATGAATGATATTGGAAGAGGTAACCGGAAAATCACATTCGTTCAATAGTTCGGCTTGGTAATAATATAAAATGTTATTCACATCAACATCATCATCTTTGAAGTGATATTCACTGCTATCATTGTATTGAATATCTGTTAGATAGATAAAATTGGCAGCATCATTTACACTTCTATAAATTTTAAGAACCGAAAAAGGCAAACTATCTCCGCTAGTCATGATGGTAAGGTCAATATATTGATTATCGACTACTTTAGTGCCACTACAATAGACCCAATGGTCGGGACCGACATCACCCGAATTGAAGGAGACAGAAATAGAAGTGGCAGAGATGGTGCCATAGCTATTGATGACCTGAACGATAATTTCATAATCACTTTCAGGTAGTATATTAGGCATCGTATATTGGTGTGTATTGGCATTCACAGAATTTTCAAACTGTAGAGGAGCCTGATTCACAGAATATAAAATATTGTATCCCAAAACGCCATCTTTCATATTTTCGTAAGCATTCCATTTCAATAAAACCGATGAGCGACAAGGATCATATTGCTGTGTGAGTCTGATGACATTCTGATATTCGCTAAGGGGAGAGGAGCGCATACAGCTGTCCAAGGCAGCAATCAAATATTGCCCCGTACCGGATGATGGCTCATGGACATAATCCTCCCAAAAGGTATTTTGATAACCATAGACTGTATCCACCGGAATCCAACCTGCAGGCAGTTCTAAGTAATAGATAATGTATGCATTCACATCGCCGGAAGGAGACGGTTCCCATCCTAAGCAGGTAATTCCTGAAACAAAATTCACTGAAACACTGTCTAAAACAGGAGTAAAAGGATCCGTAAAATCTTGAAAAATATCTTTTTGAACACGCGAAATATTGCGGCATCCTGTTTCCACATCTTCCAATACGACTCTATATTCAATTTCACCATAACAGAGGTCTATCACATCTTGGTAAGCCGATTGGGAAGTGGGAATATATGCTCTAACATCAAAAGAGCTGCTATAATATGGCTTCCGTTCTATGATAAATTGAGCATCAAAGGAAGGGAGCAAAAATGAGGGTTCAATAAACCAATTGAGTTGTGCATAACCCATACCGCTATTGGAAAGATAAAAATTGATCACTGACATCGTATTAGACCTATATCGGTTAGATGCAGTTGATATAGCTTCAATATAGTAAAATAATGAGGTAACAGTATTGGCATTTATATTGTGTGTATAGGACGTGGAGGCTGAAGAAACATTAACCACTAATGAAAAATTGACATTATCTGTCGAATAAAAAATGTCGTAAGATTGTAATGCTGATAGATCTGAAGGGGCAATCCACGTAAGCAAAACTTGCCCGTCAGGATTTATCTGTAAGCATCTCAATTCAGGAGCATTGAGCGCAAAAATAGCCCTCGCACCGCCACAAAATAACAGCAAACAGAATAAATATTTTTTCATTGTCAATAGTTATTCGAATAAACGAAAAATCGTTAAAAATAGTATGAGTAAGTATAAAATCAAAAAATACCTTCTCTTAAAATATCGTGTAGATGAATCACGCCAACATACTCATTTTGATCATTCACTACAAAGAGGTTGGTAATATTAGATTTTTTCATTATGTCAAAAGCCTCTACTGCCAAGCAATCTTCGTGAATCGTTTTCGGGTTGAGAGTCATGACTTGCTGGGCGGCTAATTGAGTATAATCAATATGATTTTGCAACATTCTACGTAAATCTCCATCGGTAATTGCACCAACCAAACAACCATTTTCTATCACAGCAGTAACTCCCAATCTTTTGCCTGAAATTTCTAAAATGACGGACGGCATCGTATCTGTAAGAGTAACAACCGGTTTTTCATTATTTTTGTATAAATCGGCAACTGTTAAATAGAGCCGTTTTCCAAGAATGCCGCCAGGATGGAATTTGGCGAAATCTTTAGGCGTAAATCCGCGGAGTTCTACTAAACAGCTTCCCATGGCATCTCCGAGTACTAATTGAGCCGTAGAACTGGAAGTTGGTGCCAAATTATTAGGGCAGGCTTCTCGCTCTACACTACAATTGATAAAATAATCGGCTTCACGCGCCAAAAAAGAGTCTGAATTACCTGCCATGGCAATAAGGGGGTTGCCATTCGCCTTTAAAATAGGAATTAATACCGAAATTTCAGGGGTATTGCCACTTTTAGAAAGGCACATCACAATATCCTCTTTTTGAATAATTCCTAAATCACCATGAATAGCATCAGCAGCATGCATAAATACTGCAGGAGTACCGGTAGAATTGAAAGTAGCAACTAATTTCTGTGCGATAATGGCACTTTTGCCAATTCCGGTAACTACTAATCTACCATTAGAATTTAAAATAAGTACTAAAGCCTTCTCAAAATCAGGCGATAAGTATTTTTTAAGTTGTAGAATAGCAGCCACTTCTGCGTCTATTACGCTGCAAGCAATTTCTTTTATTTCTCCACCATGTTTCATTTTGTTCTATTTTATCATCAAAATCAGTCTGCAAAAGTAGTGAAAATAAATGTTTCGTAGCTTTAATCTATAAAAAAATCAACTCTATAACGCAAAACAATTATACATGACCATTTTTTTTGTATCTTTGCGCGCCTATTTACAACACGGTAAATTATTAAAAAATAATCAATTATATTATGGAAGAAACACAACCAAAGCGTAGTTTTGACAAAACAAGAGCTCAGGTAGAAGAAAAAATGAATAGACGTTCGGAAGGAACACGGTCGTATTCAGACAGAGATAGCACAAGAGACAGTGCTCCGAGAAGAAGTTACGGTGGACGGAACAATGATGGCGGTCAGAGAAGAAACTTCGGCGGACGCAGCAATGACAGCAGTGAAAGAAGAAGTTACGGTTTTCGCAACAGTGAAGGCGGCGAAAGAAGAAGCTACGGTTCTCGCAACAGTGAAGGTGGCGAAAGAAGAAGTTATGGATCTCGCAACAGTGAAGGCGGCGAAAGAAGAAGTTACGGCAGTCGCAGTAATGATGGCGGTGCTCCAAGAAGAAATTACAGAGACCGCAATGATGATAGCTCTTCCGGAAGACAATACCGTGACAGGGACGCTGAAGGGAGAACAGAAGAGTCCGACAGACCCAAACGCCGTAATGTTACTGCAGAATCACCTATCCTATCAGAAATTGTAGATAGAAGAATTAGAGAAGGCAGACAAGCACCTCAAAAACCAAAAATTTTATCTTTAGAGTATGAAGAGTTGCACGGACCTATCCGCTTGAATAAATATATTTCCAATTCAGGGATTTGTTCTCGCCGCGATGCAGACGTTCTCATCTCTACAGGTGCAATAACAGTTAATGATCAAATTGTTACCGAACTTGGCACTAAAGTAAATCCAACCGACGAAGTACGTTATGGTGATAAGGTATTGCAACGTGAAAAGCCGGTTTATCTTTTATTAAACAAGCCTAAAGATTATATCACCACCACTTATGATGAAAAAGATCGTAAAGATGTCATGGAACTTGTGCGTGGCGCTTGTCCTGAAAGGGTTTATCCGGTAGGAAGATTAGACAAAAATACTACAGGTGTTCTCTTGTTTACCAATGATGGAGAGATGGCAAAAAAATTGACTCATCCTGAAAATAATATCAAGAAGACCTATCTTGTAGAACTTGACAAACCGTTGACAGCAGCCGATTTTGACACTATAGTAGAAGGTTTAGAATTGGAAGATGGTGTTATCAAATCGGATGATTTAGCTTATGTAAATGATTCTAAAGTGGCTATCGGCATCACTATTCATTCAGGTAAAAATAGAATTGTAAGAAGAATCTTTGCTCAATTAGGATATGACGTTCTCAAACTGGATAGAGTATCCTTTGCAGGATTAGATAAGAAAAATGTACTCAGAGGTAAATGGAGATTCTTGTCTCAGCAGGAGGTAAACTTTTTAAAAATGTTATAATTTTCAGCTAAATTATAATGTATTCTTTACACTATCAATATCTTAACTTTTTTTTCTAAAAAAAGCAACAATACGTTGGTAATAAACAAAAATATTTTATTACCTTTGCACGCTTAAAAAGTCATGTACAAATTGGCAAATAAAATCTAATAAAAACCACTTAAAAGGTATTGAATATGAGGAAATGTGTTACACTTTTGTGTTGTTTGATAGCTGGATGTTTAACATTATCCGCTCAAAATGATGCGCAATATACTTTGTTCCCATGGGCAAAATTATATTATAATCCGGGTACAACAGGTGAACAGACTAACTCGCTTTGTTTTACCGGAATTTTTCTCAATCGAAATACCGCGATGAAAGAGAATCAATGGTTAGCTTCCCAAACCACAGCAACCTCAAACAAACCGAACGGTTCTAACAATGATAAAGGTGGTTCTGATTGGAATGAAAATATAGGAAGTAGAGATTTTATGTTCAATGTAGAATATTATTCCCGCAAAATCAGGGGAGCTTTTGGTCTTTCATTTGTAAGCGACCACATCGCAATTTGGAACAATGTTACTATTCGTCTTGGATATGCTTATAAAATGAAAATTGCGAGAGGCAGTTTGGGTATTGGACTGCAAGCAGGTTTACTGAATCAATCTTTAAACAAAGCTGCTTTAAGACCGCTGGAAGATGACGACCCATTACTCGTTTTTTCAGAGGATCCAACCGAACTGAATTTTGATTTTAATTTTGGTCTTTATTATAAAACGGATACTTGGGACGTAGGTATCTCTGGTGTTAATCTATTAGGTAAACAGGCAAAACAAACTTTATCGGGAGAGGGTTTATTAAATCCATCCCGTCAATTGTATATTCATGGTGGTTACAATTGGATTTTACCTTCCTACCCTGACTGGGCGATAGAACCTAAAGCATTAATCAAAACTGATTTTGCTTCATTTCAAACTGATATAGCGGTTCTTACCCGCTATAAAGGTGTCGTATGGGGAGGGCTTTCATACAGAATCCAAGATGCTGCATCTATTCTATTTGGAGCACGTCCTTTTTATAACTCTTCTAATAATTATCTCAAAGGATTGGATGTTGGTTTTGCTTATAGTTTCACTACCACCAAATATGGCTATACTAAGAGAGGTAGTATGGGAGACATAGAGGTTATGGTACGTTATTGTTTCGACTTTTACAAGAGTGAGATCTTCTCCGGATACGGAAATTCTAGAGCTATCTATAGAAACGAGTACTAATTGTTGATGATCGTTTTTAAGACGATTTATACAATTGCAACGTCCATTGTTTTCCGTTTTTATCAGTATATTTGTATTTTAACGATCGAGAAGAGAATTTTATTACATCGGCAGTGTATTTGTAAGTGCGATTGTGTAGGACAAAATGAATTTGTAGTTGTTTGTTTTTATTTACGAACTGCCACGTTCCAATACCATTAGATTGAATAGGAATACCGTTAATTCTTGTAGCAACTGTGAAATTACCTTCATAAAAAAAAGTATAATAAGAGCCAATGTTCAAGGCATCATATTCCGATTCTGTTACCCGTTTATCATTCAGATAAAGTTTATCTAATCTATAATATCCTACTATTCTATCTTCAGCTGGTTCACATGATAAAAAGAAAATTAATACCAAACTTGTTAAAAAAAATATTTTTTTCATGTTCTTATTTTTATTATTTAATTCTGAATTGCAAAGATACAAAAATAAGTGCTAATATCGTGGATGATGTAAGGCAATCGTACTTTTAATATATTCTTTATCTAAATGGGTATAAATTTCAGTAGTAGTAATACTTGAATGTCCTAACATTTCTTGAACAGCACGAATACTTGCCCCTCCTTCAATGAGATGGGTCGCAAAAGAGTGTCGAAAAGTATGGGGACTTATATTTTTAGTAATACCTGCTAACGTAGCTAATTCTTTGACTATCATAAAAACCATTTCGCGGGATAATTTGCCTCCTCTGCGGTTCAGAAAGAGCACGTCTTCGCATCCTTTTTCAGGTTTTACAGCAGTACGTTTTTGTTCAAGATACAGTAAAACAGATTTTTTGGCAGTTTTTCCGAGTGGTACTAATCGTTCTTTTTCTCCTTTACCGGTAATTCTTAAAAAATCATCTTTAAAATAGCAATGAGAGAGCGTTAGATTTACTAATTCACTCACTCTCAGACCACAACCATAAAGTAATTCAATCATCGCTTTATTGCGATGTCCTTCAGGTTTACTTAAATCAACATGATTGAGTATTAATTCAATCTCGGGCACTGATAAAACTATTGGAAAATGTTTGCCTATCGTAGGAGTATCTATAAGCGTAGTAGGGTCTTCTTGAATAAAATCGTCATACAGAAGAAAATGATAAAACGCTTTGATACCTGAAATCATGCGGGCTTGAGAACGTGGTTCAATTTTTTCATTATAGAGATACTCAATAAATTCCTGAAATTCTGATAATGAAGCCGTTAAAAGCGTTTTATTGAGGTTATTTTCTTTAATAAAATGTTCAAATTTTCTAATATCATGAAGATAGGCTTCAACGGTTCTGAGCGAGAGCGATTTTTCTATTCTAATATGTTGATAAAACAGGTTGATATAATCTAAATCCGGCATAAAAAAGGGTTAATCTATTTTGATAATCGTTTTTTTCTTACCAAAATGATACGCAACATAAGCCGAAAAATAGAGTGGTTTTGCTTTGATAAAAGCCATTTGTTGAATGAAAGGAAAGATCATATCTATGGTAACGCCAACTTCGATGACGTGCATAAAAAATTCTTTTTTACTAAAATCAAATCGAAGTCCTGTTTTGGCATAGAAACCGGGTCTAATAGCCATTTTGGAAAATCCTTTAAAAAAACCGGCTCTACCAATAATATCATAAACTGTATGTACATCAGGATCATATCGTTCTACTTTAATTACTTTTTCATCGTCAACAACTCTCAGATAAACAGGCATTCCCATACCGAGAGAGAACCCACCGGAGAAAGTATATCTAATCTCTACTCCTCCCCAATAGGGTTTATGATGGAGTATCCTTTGATAACCGTACCCCCCCCTAAGGAAGAAAAGATCATATAATTTTCCAAAAGAGTAAGAAGAAGATGAGTAACCTTGTAAACTGGAAGTTGCTCTAACCGCTTTGGGGTGTTTATTGTAAAGAAAATTTATTTCCCAGAAATGTTTATTGTAATAATTAGGGGTCCAGCCGTATTGGAATCCTGCTCCTCCCCCACTCGTATTGAGGAATGCCTCTATTTCCCACTCTTTAGCAGTAACAACTGAAAATTCTACCTCCCCCACATCTTGACAAAAAGAGGACAAGCTCTTTATTATGAAGAACATAAAAAGGCATATCGTACAAATATTGTTTATACCTAAATGATTCTTCATGGATTTTTTCACAGCTGTTGTTCCGGTGCTACAGTTTCATAATAGGTATGATGCCCATAAGCAGGACATTTTTGTTGTGATTTACAAGAAGCCAATGACATTACAATACCTAAAGCTATTAATGCAATAACAATAATTTTTTTCATCTTTTTATATTTATTATTGAACTTGCAAAGATACATTTTTTTTTCTATCATAAATCATTGAAGAAAAAAAAGCATGTAATTATGGTTGAAGATCATAAAAATGAGGAACACACATTTCTGAATGTTCCTCTTATTTATAAGATAATTAATGATACAAAAGTCGCTTAGTAGTTATCAATTTGCGCTCTTTGCAATTTATCGGAGTAGTCAAAATAGACGGTTTTCCATTCTGTAAAGATATCAAAAACAGTCCAGCCGCCTTCTCTATGTCCATTTCCGGTCCCTTTAACACCACCAAAAGGCATGTGTGCTTCTGCACCGATAGTAGGTGCATTGATATAACAAATGCCTACTTCAATGTCGCGGGCTGCTGTCCAAGCATTATTTACATTTTTGGTGTAAATAGATCCTGAAAGACCATACTCGGAATGGTTCATCAATTTCATAGCATGTTCAAAAGAATCTGCTTTAGCTACGCATAATACAGGTCCGAAGACCTCTTCGTTAAACAAGGTATGTGTTTCATCACAATCGGCAATGATTGTAGGAGCATAAAAGCAACCTTTAGCTAAATCGCCATCGGTAACTCTTTTGCCACCGGTAACTAAACGACCACCTTCACTGACAGCTAATTTGGTCATGCGGTCGCAATTTTCTAAAGACTTTAGATGGATCACAGGACCCATGTCGGTAGTAGCTTCCAATCCCGGTCCTATTCTCAGACTTTCGGCACGTTTTCTCAACATATCTAAGAATTTTTCATACACATCTTTATGAACAATAAGTCTTGAAGTAGCAGTACAACGTTGACCTGTAGTGCCAAATGCACCCCAAATAGCACCATCGAGCGCTAATTCAAGGTTAGCATCATCCATGACAATCTGAGCATTTTTGCCACCCATTTCTAAAGAGACTCTCTTATTTAGGCGTCCACCAATTTCACCGATATGGCAACCAATTTCGGTAGAACCGGTAAATCCAACGATTTTGACATCAGGATGATGAACAATCATATCACCCATGCTGCCCGTACCGAGAAGAACATTAAAAACTCCTTTTGGGAATCCTGCTTCTTCGAGAATTTCGGCAAAGATAACACCCGAATGTGGCGCATCTTTAGAAGGTTTAAAAACCACTGTATTTCCTGCTGCAATTGCCGGTAAAATTTTCCAAGAAGGGACAGCAATAGGAAAATTCCATGCCGTAATAACACCAACTACGCCCACAGGGCAGCGGAAAGTGAGGTTCATTTTGTTTTCCATTTCACTGGGAACGGTATGACCAAACAGTCGACGTGTTTCTGAAGCAGCATAATAGGCTGTATCAATAGCTTCTTGTACATCTCCTTCAGTCTCGAAGGTAGGTTTTCCCATTTCACGGGTCATAATGCGCGCTAACTCTTTTTTACGGCGATTGAAAATATCACCTGCTTTGCGCATCATATCGCCACGTTTTGGTGCCGGCACGAGATGCCAAGTCTCAAATGCAGCTTTAGCAGCCGCAACAGCATTGTCAACATCGGCTTGTTCTGACATAGCAAATTCACCAATAATATCTTCAAGATTGGCTGGATTGTAGTTTAAAAAGGTTTTACCTGACACTGCAGGCACCCATTGTCCATTGATAAAATTCTTAAATTTTTCCATACTTTTTTTAGTTATAAAATATTTATTTTTTGCAATTTACTTTCTGAGCAAAATAAAATGCAAAGTTAAAAAAAAAATGTTTCTTTTTAAAAAAAAAAAAACTTAAAAAATTAAGAGGTGCCGATTAAAAAAAAATTGTATATTTGTGCCTCAAAATAAGAAGAACATCACTTCATTGT
>JAITTF010000021.1 GCA_031287215.1 Bacteroidales bacterium | reverse complement strand
TGGCATCCGTTCGGCTGACGTGCATCAATAGACTGTCAAACATTTGGGTAAAACTCTACATCTGCGCATGTGTTGTGGTTACTGCTAAAAGAAATGATACCATAAAAAGAAAAATTTGTTTTCTCATAAGATTGATTTTTTATTTTGTTGTTATTTTTTGTGAAAGTTTATTTGGATTTATAAAAAAAATAGCGGACTTAAATATCCGCCCTTGAGGTATTAGGAACCCATATTGAAGACAAGTAAGCCCGCATTTCTGCGAGCGTTTACTACTTATTCTTGATTTTTGTCGAAATTTCTCACGTTTCACAGCAAGAATATAGCAAAACGCTATATGATAGTTCTTTTAGTTTAGATTTACGTCATAATTGTATTTTTTATTTTGAATTATTTAAAATCATTATTCATTTACCAACTTCCATTGGTGATCATTAATATCATGAAATTCTATTATACCATGATATATATCATAATAAAGTATTTTTACATAGTAAAATGCATATACCGTAGAAAAATCAGTTCTGTGAGTTTCAATTACGTGATTATAGCTAATTCCATTTACATTTCGAGTAACTTGAACTTGTTCAAAATCCAAAGGTAAACCATAAAAAAACTCTCCTTTTAAATGGGATTTATATTTCATGTGAATATTATTTTCTGCTTTAAGTTCATCAATGGGAAATCTCCAAATCAAAATTGAAAAATTATTTTGCGGAGTAATTTCTATATCAGGAGTAATATCTATAAAATGAATTCTCCGTTTTTCATAATAAAAGTAAAAACAATCCCCACTATATCCATGATTTTCAGTATATTGATCAATGTTTTGAGAGAAAGATTCAACTTCAAATTTTCTTTCTTCCCCTACTTCATTCCTAAAGGTGAGGATTTTCCCTACGGTGTAATGGGGCAGGAGTTTTGCCTCATCCTCTTTTTCAAATCTGTAGGTAACGGGGTCCTTGTCGCAAGCGGCAAAAAGTAAAACTGCGGCAAAAAACAATAAAATTTTAATTCGTTTCATGGTATAAATTTTTAAAAAATTAATGTACAAAATATAACGGACAAAGATACTGTAAAAAACAATATATTTGTTCATTATAGTTGATTGTAATTTGGTTAATTTGTTTTAGATTAATAAACTATCATTTTTTGAGTAATGACTTGGTCTTTTGTAGTTATCCTAACAAAAAGTGTTCCTTTCACATTGTCAGGAAGAGTAATTTGACTGTTTTCTATATTTTTAGTCGAAAAAACATTTTGCCCTATCATGTTGAAAAATTCTATTTTTAACATTTCATCAAGATTTGTAATGGTAAAAGAGCCGTTATTTGGGTTAGGAAAAATTGTAATTTTCTTCTGTGCTAAGGCATCTATACTCTTTGGAATAGTAGTTGAATTTTCAAATGATAGAGGATCAAGAGCAGTATTTGTACCATACTGTTCATATCCATTTAGAGTATGGACAAGACCATTTTTTGCGGTATTATCACAATCAGATACACCAATGGAAACTGTAAAATTAGACCCGTAAACTGCTTGAAAACCGGGTTGTAATATAATGACTTCTCCTGCTTTTAATTGTAAAACAGCTCCTTCTGATACTAATACGCCGCTTTGAACTGTAATTGTATTAAGAGCATCGTACATGACACTTTCTTCTGAGTTAACGATTTGTTCTGACACAATAATGTCATTTTGAACTAATACATCCTGTAATACAAGTGAATTTTCTATTACAGTTTTCATACGTTCGACTTGCCCATCTGTAAAATACTGCATGCAATGTGGTGGAACGTAAGCCATAAATAAATTTATGTTAGGAGTATAATGATCTCCGTTTTCATCTACATTTGAAACACCACTACAAGAGAGTTCATTCCATGTGCAAAAGCCTGAATTTACTTGATGCTTTTGAGGGTCAGCTGGAGTATCACAAACAAAATCACCACATTCAGAGCAATTACTTCCATCTACCAATTCTGAACACCCAAACTCACATAAACCATGAAAAGTATGGTAAAGTCCTAAACAATGCCCCATTTCATGAGATAAGACATGTGAACTTGCAAGATTAGTTCCGTATGCTTGCCCGCCAATTACTAAAGCAGTACCAGGAATGCCACTTGCTAACCCAAAATTTAGTTTTTCATTAGCAAATAGATAAATATCAATAGCATTAGAATGAGAGTTAGGATTAAAACTATCAAATTTACCGTCATTATTATCATCAGTACCAAAAGCAGATCTATTATAGATATCATCATCCATTATTTCATCAATTCCTAATAGAGAAAAACAAATATTGTGTTGAGAATAATCTGTAATTAAAGTGTTTACAGCAGTGTTTACTTCTAATAAAGTTTGGCCTCCTGTTCCATTACTTTTTCTAATAATATGGATATAGATATGAATTACATAACTATCTCCACTACTCTTTAATTCACTTGGTGAAATGCTTTGTAAAATATTGGAAACAGAAGGCGTTGTGACACAAAAATCTTGTGAAAACGCTATTGAATAATAAAACAATAGAATTGAAAAAAAATATATTATCTTTTTCATAATTTTATAATTTTAAGGGTAGCTTTATAAT
The DNA here is from genome assembly GCA_031287215.1 of Bacteroidales bacterium. GTDB lineage: Bacteria > Bacteroidota > Bacteroidia > Bacteroidales > WCHB1-69 > JAGVVH01. The sequence continues at coordinate 80 of JAITTF010000021.1, read as the reverse complement.
CCAATTGATTGATAGGCATATTCCCATAATCAGGATAAGGATTAAGAGAGATTAAATAGATGCGAAAACCAATTGTGTCT
>JAITTF010000075.1 GCA_031287215.1 Bacteroidales bacterium | reverse complement strand
GTGCTTTGACAATCGGGAAAATGGAGTGTAATCTGTATCTTCATAATTACAAAATTACATCTTTTCTAACTGATTGTCAAATTTTTATAACAGCATACTTTTTACAGCACCACCAAAATATTTATTCTTCTTTTTTTGTTAAAAAAATCTTTAATGTGAAAAAGTCTTTATTAAAAAACTTTTGTATCTTTGCAAACGTTTTACTAACCATTGAACAATTATTATTCACATAAAAATTAAACTATGAAAAAAAATTTATTCATGATGATGAGTACGTTACTGTTACTCGTTTTCATTCAAAACAGGTTGACAGCACAGGAAACTAATGAGTATTCTTTTGCGGTAACGGTAGAAACCTACACGCCTGTTAACGGCACTTTTTTAAACGTGAATTCGGCAGATGACGGGTACGCCTCTTTCACGCTTCCTTTTTCTTTTGATTTTGCAGGTAATAGCTATACAAATGTAAATGTTTGTACAAATGGATGGCTTTCTTTTACTTCCGTAAATCTTTCTACTTATTTAAATGATTTGAATATTGCTTCCAATATGGGAACTATTATTGCTCCTTTTTGGGATGATTTACAAGTTCTTTCTACTTCAACCGGTATTTCATGGTTTATAGAAGGCTCTACTCCCAATAGAATTGCAACTGTTCAATTTCAAAACATTTATAGGCGTCTTAATTCATCAGAACTGTTGAATTTTCAAATTAAGTTGTATGAAGGAAGCAATAATATTAAATTTATTTATGGAGACGGTTTTCCCGATATAACTGCCACAACTACAGCTTCTATCGGAATTGCTAATTATCAAGCACATTACTTAAGCGTTACTCCTACCGGAATTGGTACTGCAACATATTCCACTACTACTGCCAATAACAATATAAGTGAGACTACGGCACATTTTTTAACTTCCGGAACTACCTACACTTTTACTCCTCCGAGTAATTCTTGTCCAAGAGGTTCTGCTTTAATTTTTACTGATATTACTACCTCCGGAGCCTCTGTAACATGGACTCCTGGTGGGATGGAAACACAATGGCTTTTATCTTATAAACTTACTACAACTCTTTTGTGGAGTAATGAAGTTATAGTTTCCACAAATCCTTCCTATTCTTTATCCGGCTTAAGTAGTTCTTCTTCTTATCATGTGAGAGTAAGAGCTTTTTGTGGTACTGGAGATACCAGCGCCTATAGAGAGGGTACTTTTATGACCCCTTGTGATTTTATTGTTGTTCCTTGGAGTGATAATTTTGATACTTATACAACAAGTTCTTTTCCACAATGCTGGACGAGAGTAACTGCTTATACAAGCGGTACTTCTGTCTATCCATATATAGTCAGCTCACAGTCAAGCAGTAGTCCAAATAGTATGTGTTTTTATGGATACAATAATCAATGTATAGCTACACCACCTTTTACAGCAGAAGTAAATACGCTGGAACTATCATTTAAATTGAGAAGAGAACGTGCAAATTCAGGCACTTTCTCAATAGGTGCCATGAGTAATCCAAATGATTTGAGTACTTTTATCGAAGTAGCAACTTTTGATCCTTTAACAATGAGTACTTGGTTAAGCTTTTCAGAGATTACTTTTTCTGCAATACCTAACGGGTATCATTATATAGCTTTCCGTCAAAATAATAATACTTTTTGGTATTATTGGTTGGATGATGTAGAAGTAACACAACTAAGTCCTTGTCCAAGAGTTTCTGCGTTGTCTTTTTCCGATTTGACTACTACCTCCGCTACTGTCTCTTGGACACCCTCAAGCGCAGAAACTCAATGGCTTTTATCTTACAAACTTAATACAACTCTTACTTGGAGCGACGAGATAATAGTATCAACAAATCCTTCTTATACCTTATCCGGATTAGCATCCTATAGTTCGTATAATGTAAGAGTAAGAGCTATTTGTGGAGAAGGTGATACCAGTTATTATAGAATCGCCGATTTTATGACTCCTTGTGATTTTATTACTATTCCTTGGAATGATGATTTTGATTCTTACAGTACTGGAACAACAAGTTTTCCGACTTGTTGGACGAGACTTACAACATACGCAGATCATCCTTATGTTGCTACAGGAGGACATGTTGGAAATAACCTCTATTTTTACGCAGGTAATGCCGGAACGTACAACATTGCTTCTACTCCACCTATTGATCCTTCTACTCCTATCAATACGTTACGTGTAAAATTTTGGTATAAAGGCAATTCCGCCACAGATCAATTAATTGTCGGAATTATGTCAAATCCTTTAGATATAGCAACTTTTACACCTATACAAACTATTTTAGCCTCTAATCTTGCATCTCCTTCCACCTGGACGCTTTGTGAAGTACCATTATCTTCCTATTCTGGTTCCGGTAATTTTGTTGCCTTTAGAAATAATTATACAACAAATATTGGATCTGGTTATTTAGATGAAGTAGAAATTGCTTTACTTCCTGAATGTCCTGATGTATATAACTTTGTTGTGGCATTAGGTTCAAATGCATCCGTAACCGTATCCTGGGATAATTCTATTGACAATCCTGCTGGTTGGACGATCGCTTACGACGAAACAACTGTGGCATTGTTTGACCCAGAAACAGCTACTCAAATTTCCGTAGATGCTACTCAAATGCCATACTCAGTTTCTAATTTAACTGTTGGTTCGACTTATACTTTTGCAATGCGAAGTGCTTGTGATGGCACTTGGACAACACCGGTTCAATTAACAATACCTATAACTGTTGCTGTTCCTTACTCTCAAAATTTTGAGAACATTGCTAATATTCCTGAATTTAATTTTCAAAATGGACCTAATGGATGGTACATCGGTAATGCTACCGGTAATCCCGGAAATTCACTTTATATCTCTGATGATAATGGTGTTAGTAATTCATATAATGTTAATTCTACTTCCTATTCGTATGCATATATAGATGTAGATTTTGGTAATTATGCTGAATACGTTTTATCTTTTGATTGGAAAGCCGGTGGAGAATCAATTTATGATTTTATCAGAATCTATTCTATGCCAATAGGAACAAATATACCTTCAAACGCCTACCCTTCTGGAGCTGGAATTGTACAAATCAACACAGATTATATGAATTTACAAAGTACGTGGAAGCATGAAAACTTTACTTTAACGGCTGCCGATTATGCAAATCAAATAAAAAGAATAGTCTTTTTCTGGAAAAATGACTTGTCTGCTGGAACAAATCCTCCCGGAGCAATAGATAATATTTCTATTATAGGTTCAAATTGCGGATCTCCAACAGCAATTTCTGTAGCTGACATTACACAAACAGGCGCAACCGTTACATGGACTCCTGCTCCCGGATCTACTGATTGGATATTCTATTATAAAACAAATTCTGCTTTAGTTTGGGATTCTGTTTTAGTTTCGGGTACCCCTGAATATATATTCACAACTGAACTCACAGCAAATACGCTTTATAATGTGTATATTAGAACTGATTGTGGAGACGAACTGTCTAATCCTTCTATTGTTTATAACTTCCGAACCGCTTGTTCTGTATTAACTGCTGCAGACATGCCCTACGTTGAAAACTTTGATACCTATATAGCAAGTTCTTCCTTAGCAGGATTCCCGGCTTGTTGGACAAGAAATACTAATTATTCTACTAACTATTATCCCTACATCTCCAATTCTACTGCCTATTCCGGTTCTAATTCGTTATATTTTTCTTATGGTAGTACAAGTGCTCATGTTGCTGCTATTGCTCCCGTGATTGACCCTGCAATAGATTTAACTACAATGAGAATTTCTTTTAAAATGCGTAATAGTACTGTCTATCCTGCAGGTCTTCAAGTAGGTATTATGACCGATCCTGCCAATTGGAGTACTTTTGTCCCTGTAGGTGCTCCTCAAGTAATTTCTGCAATTAATACTTGGGAAAGTAAAGAAGTTTTGTTAGACTCTTATGTTCCTACTATTCCCGAATCTCCGGGACATTATATAGCCATAGCAACAACCGGAAGCGGAACGATGTATGCTTATATTGATGACGTTAAAATTAGTTTTATTCCTGACTGCCCTGATGTATATAACTTTGTTGCATCCCTTGGAGCAAATAGCTCTGTAAATATCTCTTGGAATAATACGGTAGGTGCTGCTAATGGTTGGACAATTGCTTACGCAGAAACAACTGCCGCTCTCTTTGACCCATCAACTGCCACACAGATCTCTGTTACAGCTACTGATATGCCTTATAATATTCCTTCCTTAACTTCAGGAACAATCTATACCTTTGCTATGCAAAGTGCTTGTAATGGAGAATGGACAACCCCAATTCAAATAATAATCCCATTAACAGTAACTTTACCTTATAACCAAAATTTTGAGAATTTATCAAACCTCGGGGAGTTGTCGTTTGAAGTAACCAATAATGCCCCTAACGCGTGGTATGTTGGTGCTGCTACCGGTAACCCTGGAAATTCTATGTATATCTCCAATGACGGAGGAATAAGTAATGCATATTCTCATACCAGTACCCGTGCCGGAGCGTCTATCATTGTTGATTTTGGAAATTTTGTTGAATATGAATTGTCCTTTGATTGGAAAGGTTACGGAGAAAGCTCTTATTATGATCTAATGCGAGTTTATGTTATGCCTGTTAATATGAATATTCCATTGTCCCCTGATTATAGCAATTGGCCCCCTGCTCCTGCAACTCAATTAGGAACAAATTACTCTTTACAAAACTCTTGGCAACATGAAAGTATTACGCTCCCTACAGAAAATTTTGCTAATACAACACAGAAAATTGCTTTTATTTGGTATAATGATGCATCATTGGGTACTAATCCTCCTATCGCTGTTGATAATATTTCAATTTTTGGAACTAATTGTGGCACTCCTAACACTATCTCTTTTTCAGAAATTAGTACTACACAAGCAACCGTATCTTGGGTTCCAAACGGAATAGCAACTTCTTGGCTATTGTCTTACAAACTTGCTACTGCAACTACTTGGAGTCCAGAGGTTATAGTTACTACTTCTCCTTCTTACACCCTCACCGGATTACAAAACTCCTCAGGATATAATGTAAGAGTAAGATCTTACTGTGGTGTAGGTGATACAAGTAACTATAGAACTGCTAATTTTGCTACTTCTTGTGAGTCTTTATCTACATTCCCTTATTCCGAAGATTTTGATACTTATACAAACAACTCTTTTCCATCTTGTTGGACAAGATCTACTCAATATGGTACTACAACTATTTATCCTATTATTACCAATATACAAAGTAACAGTTACCCTCAAAGTATGTACTTTAATGGGCATAATGAATGTATTGCAACACCTTATTTTGCCGCAGAAGTTAATACGATGACCGTCTCCTTGACAATCAGAAAAGCAACTGCTTCTTCCGGTACTTTCTCTATTGGTGCTATGAACAATCCTACCGATGCAAGCTCTTTTATTCAAGTATTGCTCTATAATCCGGCAATTTCAGGAGAATGGGAAGCTATTGAAGATGTCTCTTTTGCTGCAATACCTGACGGATATCATTATCTTGCTTTTCGTCAAAATGCTACCGGAAGCGGAGATTATCATATTGATGATATTTATGTGAATACTCCTGCCGTTTGTCCAGCTCCCGCTAATCTAACAGTCGTTTCTACAACCTTAAATTCGGCTCTCATCAAATGGTCGCGAAGTGTTGATGATTTATATTACATCGGGCAAACAAAACCGGTAACTGCAGCTACTTGGTCTAATCCTACCTCTCAAATTTATGATACTGCTCGTAACTTTACCGGATTGACTGCTTATACGAACTACATGATCCGAATACAAGCGCATTGTAGAGGAAATATGATCGGTGAATGGGATACCATTTATGTAACCCCAACATCAATAAATGTTCTTTCCGGTGAAAATATTAAACTCTATCCAAATCCTGCCAATAATCTCTTAAACATTGAATTTTCTAATGATTTTACACAAATAGAATTGATAAATCTGCTGGGAGAAACTATTGCTGTTATTGACCAAATTAACTTCTCTACCCTATCCTATCAAAGAAAAGCATCTATTGATGTGGCTACTTATCCTACCGGTGTTTACTTCGTAAGATTGCATAGCAAAGAGGGTTTTGTAACGAAAAAGTTTATTAAAAACTAATCAAAAACAGTCTCTTTTAATCTTTAAAAACGGATAAAAATGTATTTTTTATCCGTTTTTTTTTACGAAAAAAAGAGTGTTTTTCCTCTATATTTTTTGAGAGAAAATTTAGGTTAACCCAACTTGTCATTTTGAGTTCTATACCGATGGTAAATTTGCTTTATTTTTGCTTCCCTTGAATTTATAAATAGTTTATAATCAAACATATATAATTTTGATAATTTTCAAAAGT
>JAITTF010000229.1 GCA_031287215.1 Bacteroidales bacterium | reverse complement strand
ACAATGATCTGAAATAAAGCAGCAAATGCTTTGGTGAAAAAAGTATCATGAGAGCTTAAAGAGTTATTATATTCTATAATAAAAAACAAAAAAGAACCTACAATAATCAGAGAAAAAGTTGTTTTTAAAACTATTTTAGTACCGGAAAGCAGTTTTTTCCAAGGATATTTTTTTCTATTGCGTATAGATTTAGGACCAAAAAGGTCAGTAAGAGTGAAAAAACCGATACCTCCCGATAAAACCAAAAACATGATTACGAATTGGGGTATATAACTGTGAATCATTGAGGAATGCATGAAATTGCTGTTCCATAACGTAAAACCGGCATTATTAAAGGCAGATACCGCATGAAAAATAGCATAAAAAAATGCGTCTCCATTTGTGCGAAAAGATCCCGAATTTTTCCAATAGAAATAGAGTAAAAGTACTCCTGCAATTTCTATAGAGAGCGTAGTTATAATGACATTTTTTAGTAAAGAATAAGAGTCTGATGACCTGTCAGAAGCCATGAGATCTTTAATAAGATGTTGATAGCAAAGACCTGCGCCTGATTTGTGTATAATAGTAGTAAAAAAAACGGCAAAAGTTAAAATACTCATTCCTCCCAGTTGAGTGAGTATCATGATAATTATTAAACCTTTGAAAGTAAAAGTAGAAGTAATGCTAAGGGTGGTTAACCCTGTTACGCAACTGGCACTGGTAGCTGTGAACATAGCATCAATAAATGAAATGCCGGAGTAGGTCATTTGTGGCATCATCAAAAGAAGAGTCCCTAAAACAATTAATGCCAAAAACGAAAATAACATTAATTTAGGAGGAAAAAAATTCAGTTGTTTATAAATAGAAGTTGATTTAGACAACTCCATTACCGCGATAATGAGAAAATATAATTGAATGCCAAGTAAATAATATCGGTTAAATTTATCCGTATCAATAAAATTTATTTCTACCGGTAAAACAGATACAGAGATGAAATGTAAAATTAGAATAACAATAACAAAGAACTCAAAAAGCGAAGATTTAATGTATTCCCATTTATTCATGGAGTAAAAACACAACAACCAATATTTGATAATGTAAAACCAGAGACTGCCATAAATCAGCAATCTAATATAATATTGAGTATGATGATTGAAATAAAATCCATGGTAAAGAATGAGTGCGATCACCACTACAAGTGAAATAATCAAACTTAATAGTGACATCAACGAGTTCATTCGTATTTGATTATTCGCTACATGTAATCTGAGTTTAATCCACCATTTAAAAGCCATTGTTGCCCTTTTATTGGTTTATTTTGATGAAATTTTCTATATCGTTAGTCTTCCCAAAAAGCACAAACGTGTCTTGTTGTTGGATAATAACAGAAGTTTCAGGAACACCAAGAGTGTGTTCTGTAACAAGTGTGGGATTTGCTATGTCTTCCTCAAAAGATCGTTTTAGGGTAATTAAACTCAAATGATGTAGGTCTCTGAAATCAATACTCCCGATCGTCTTACCTACAAGTCGAGAGGGTGTAGAAATTTCTGCAATCTGGAAACTGTCAGGAAGTTTTAAATAGGATAGAATATTAGGATTGATGAGTCTCTCCGCAAAAAGAGTGCCGATTTCATCCTCAGGAGATAAAAATTCTGTAACTCCCATCTTCTCAAGTATGAGCCGTTCACTACGCCCCATCGTTCTGCAAACAATTCTCTTTACCCCAATATCCATTAAATTAGCAACACACAACAAACGGGAGTTAAAATCATTCCCAATTGCTACAATGATAACATCTATTTCAATAATGTTTTCTGCTATTAATGCTTTTTTATTGGTAACATCCAGACAGACCGCATACGCTACATCATCGGCGATTTCCTGAACTTTATTAATTGCAGCATCAATAACCAAAACTTCTGCGCCTTTCTCGGCAAGCGAACGGGCAATAGCAGAACCAAATTGTCCGGCTCCGATGATGGCAAATCTGTTATCTGATTTCATTCTGTTTTTTTTTAAGTCTTTTTTTGGACGGGCAAAAGTACTAAAAAAAAATGATTTTAAGAAACAGTATTGAATGATTTTTTTTATCTTTGTAGCTTTGAAATAATAGCCCTCTTGAGAGTTTACTTTTACTATTATTGCTATAGTAAGTGTTGATTTAGAGTACTTTTGATAAAATACTAATAATGAAATAATATTAATAAAAATTGATTTATAATGAAAAAAATGAGACTTTTAAACAAAATTATGATGGTTGTAGCCGCCTTATTCTTGACTACCACCGCCTTTTCACAAACAGTTTTAACTACTTGGACTTTCGATGTGTTAGATGCTCCGGTACCAAAAGTGATTGCCTCCAATACCGATTTCGGTTTACAACAGGGTACTGCTTTTATTTATGCTGATGGGACACATGGTTCTGATGAATTAATCAATGTAACTCCTGATCCTCAGTTGAATACTTTTAACGGAGTAGTGATAAATGACCCAAGACCTACTACTTTAGCAGGAAAAGAATTAGCTATTGCTAATCAAACTGCTAATGGAAAGTCTATTGTTTTTACTTTTTCAACACTTGGTTACCAAGACCCAGTGATTTCTTTTGCAGTAAAACGTTCTGCTACTGGTTTTAATTCTCAACTATGGTCAGTAAGTACAGACGGAATTAATTTTACTCCCGCTACCACATTAGATCTTTCAGACTTCACTTCTCCTTCTGTTATTCGTTCTATTGATTTAACCCCTTTTGATGCTATTGATAACCAAGCAATGGTATATGTTAAACTCACAGTTTTTGGGAGTACTTCAGGTGCAGGTAACAACAGACTAGATAATATCGTTGTCAGTGCTACAGCATTTGGTCCTGATGTAGCAGCACCTTACGTTTCTTCTTTTACTACGCTTAGCAACACCAGTTTAAAAGTTGTTTTTAATGAGAATGTTAACAGCACTATCGCTACTACTGTCGCTAATTATAAGTTAGATGGAGTCAATGTTACTAATGCTACACTGGCTAATGGCAGAGAAGTTACTTTAACAGTTCCTTCTATGACCGAAGGTACGACACATGCACTATTAGTAAAAAATATTGCAGACTTAGCAGGCAATGTAATGGTAGATTCTACCATTAGTTTTTCTTTTGGACTTTCTGAAGCATTCTGGGCTGCTAATATTGCTGCTCTGAGAGCTAAATGGACAGAGCCTTTAGATCCCAATGTAAATGTTGCAGGAACAATAGAATATAAATTGACCGGTGAAGCCATCGTTACAGCTATTAATGATTCATATCGTAATCAAGTTTATATTCAAGACGGTGATGCTGCAATCGTAATTGATGATCAAAATAATTTAATTCGTCAAGGTTTAAGTCTTGGTGATAAAATAAAAAATATCTATGGCAAATTGACTAACTATTTTGGTCATTTGCAATTTGTTGCTACTCGTGTTATGTTCGACTTTGTTTCTCCATTCAACTCGGTTACTCCACTTGTAGTTTCTTTAGCACAATTTCAAGATATTAATTACATGAACTCTATTCAAAGTAAAGTGATTAAATTATCAGATATTTCTTTTGCTGCTACAGGTAATTTTGCCAACAATGGATACTATAAACTTAACCAAAACGGTGCTTCAAGAGATTCTGTCGTGTGGATTCATTTCTATAATATTGCAGGAATTACCGGTTCTCCTATCCCTACCGGTATTACAAATATTACCGGAGTATGTAAAATCACTAGAAATAACTATCGTATTGTGCCAACCAGTGCCAATGCTTTTATAGGCATCACAAACGTTGTAAAATTACCGGTAATAATTGCTCCAAATCCGGCTACCGACTACGTCAATATCAGTAGCGAAGAAAATATTAATGTAGAAATTTACAACCTTACCGGTCAAATGATTTACACTTCCAGACTGACTATAGGTAGTCATAATATTTCTGTATCTAATTTTAATTCAGGATTATACTTAATCAGAATGACTAATGATGCTGGTGTTGTTAATACCTCTAAGTTGATTGTACAATAAATTTGTTGTTGATTTTAATATTATTAAAAAAGGCTGAATTGAGGGTTCAGCCTTTTTGATTGGATTTAAGACACACTTTAAAAACGAATTTGACAAATTTGGATAATTTTATGTAACTTTGCAGCGTTATTTGTGTGTAAAATCATAAAAAAATATTGATTATGAAAAAATGTTTGTTAATGGTATTATTGTTGATGGGGTGTGTGTGTTGTGCCATCTCTCAAGAGGAATTCATTAAACCTGTTAGAGCAGTTTCTATCGGATTTGAAGCGGGATCTTCTATTGATTGGCTGAGTACAAAGGTGGAAAATTACAACCATAAAGGGGGCAAAGCGGGCGTAAGATATGGGATTCCTATCGACATCAATCTCTATAGAACTTCGTCTTACTATTACTTTTCTACCGGTTTAAAAATTGAACATTACGGCGCTTCTGTTAGTTTTGTACATACCGACCCATTTAATTCTGCTATACTTGATGCTAAAGTTACTCAAACTTTTAGGAATATTTACGTCTCCCTCCCTACTGCTATTAAGCTTAAATCTCCTGAATTTCACCATTTTAAAATCATTGGCAACGTAGGTTTATTACACTCTATCTTAGTCAAAAGTGATTACCGTTACAAAGTAATCAATACCGACCATTCAACTCAAAGCCTTAAAAAGCTGCCTTATAAAGGGGTGTTTGTCTCAAAAGAGTCTGTATTTGCCGGCATTGGAGTAGAATATAATTTTAAAGCCAATTGGAAAGCATACGCAATGTTTAATTATAGCTACTCTTTCACCAATTTTTATAATAAAAATGCTGAGAATATTTTCGACCCTCAAGTTCGAATGAAGGGCAATTTACACAGCGTAGAGATGGTTGTCGGTATTGGTTTTTAAAGCATGAAAATAATCTGTATTGGGAGAAATTATAAAGCACACGTTGAGGAGTTGGCTCATACGACTCC
>JAITTF010000183.1 GCA_031287215.1 Bacteroidales bacterium | reverse complement strand
CGTCTTTCTTCAACGTATCTGCTAAAGATAATAATAAAGGGGGGGAAAAGTTTAGTGCTTTAGCTTCGTTCATTTTGGAGTATTTAATTTTATCAATTTCCAAATCAATAATTTAGGATAAAAATAGACAACCGCCACAACCGTAAACAACGTATTCAGCAGGGATATTCTAAAAAAGTCAAGAAAGGGGCGAAAATGGCTCACGCGCTCGCCGGCAGGAGCGTAATAGACCGAAACAGGAATAGCTTTCACCGGAATAAGCCGCCAACTGAGGCGTACCAACATCTCTAATTCGGCCTCATAGCGATTGCAGAAAAAGTGCATCCGGCGCATCTTTTGGACAGGATAAAGCCGAAATCCTGATTGTGTGTCTGGCAAGTAGCGCAATGTTTGCAGATGATACCAAAAATTGGAAAAACGGTTAGCAAAACTGTTTTTGGCCGGCATATTTTCCTGTTCCAGAAACCGACTGCCTACTAACAGTGCATCGGGAGTTTCCGCTATCGCGGCTATAAAACGGGGAATATCGCTTGCGTAATGCTGTCCGTCGGCATCCAGAGTAATGGCATAGCGAAAACCGGCCTGTACCGCTCGCTTAAATCCACAACGCAATGCATACCCTTTCCCCCTGTTAATCTTATATTCAACAATTTCAATAATCTGCTCCTCTTCGTCCATTCGTCCTTTATCCCGCCCATTTTCACCCATTCCCTGTAGCAACGCATGCGTATCGTCCGTACTCCCATCATTTACTACAATAATATAGTTGGAGTATGTTTTTGCCGATTCAATAACTTGCAGTAGCGTGCTGGCGTTATTATAGGTGGGTATGATTAGACAGCAGGTTTGCATTTCTCTAATTTTAAATTTAATTTACTGAATGTCAGTTCATTATATTGTACAATTATTGCACAAATTAACAAATTTTCTTTTTCTGTGATTTGGAAAATAAAATCTAAAACACTATTGTGTTGGGGTTCTATGAGGTGCAGGAATTTGATATTTTTGGCTTCTTGCAAGCTTATATCTGTTTGTAATTTGTTTGATAACAACTCTTTACAAATTTCTACGATACAGGCGCCGGGTAAAACAGGTTTTTCGGGAAAATGTGCTTTAAAGATAGTATGTTGAGGATTGAGTGCAATGCGACAGCGCCATTGTTCATTTGTATCTTCTTGTTCTACAATAGAATAAAGTAAATTTTCAATCATAAAATACTATTTAAAAAGGGTCTCTGATACAGTAATGTTTTTCTTGACGGAGCTAAAATTGATAGTAGTTTTGTCGCCCGAAGTTTCTGTCAGCTCAATTTTTGATGCAATATAATCCTGATTGAGGTAAAGCAGCACCTCTTGAAACATCTTTTTCAACTCTTTTTGCACCGGTATGAGTTTCACCAAAGTTTGCTTGCCGTTGCTGTAAAGCGTAGTGTTAAAATTGGTGCTGTTTTGTATATTGTTTCCGTTAATCATCCCTAAAATCAGTTCGCTCATGGCTTTAACCGATTTATTGCTATTGGCGTTGTATTGCATCGAGCCTTTGGCATCTTTCATTATAATTTTGTTGTTATTCAGAATAAAAGAAAACGCTTTTGGTGTTAGGTACTCCCAGCGCAGTTGGTTAGCACTTTTATAGTACATAATCCCTTTAGAAATTTGCATTTCCGTGAGGTAAGTGAGCTTTTTTTCCTGTATAAAATCGGCTTGCAGCGATTGGATAGTTTTTGTGTTTTGAGCTATTTTTTCCAACAGGGTGGGAGCTTGCGTAGCTGCTACTGCTTTAAAATCGGCAGGTTGTGCCTGTAAAATGTTTATACAGAGCAGCATAATAACAATAGCCAAATATTTTTTATTCATCATTCAATCAATTATTTAATGGATGTAACGTTTTTTTTGCGGTTTTATTGCAAAAAAAAAGCGCTTCCTAAAGAAACGCTTTGTTCTTGAATAAAGTGGTTTATTTCACCATCATTTTTTTAATGGCAATTCCGCTTTCGGTATACATTTTTACAATATATTGTCCGGTAGCAAAATCGGCTGTATTAACAGAAGTTGAAATTCCGTTTACATCTTTGCTGAAAACTTGTTGTCCTACGATATTGTAAATTTCAACTTTGTCCATTTTTACAGACGAAGCTATTATAACTTGCTCATTTGCAGGATTAGGATAAATATATGTTAAATCATTTAAATCCGTTTCGCTTACACCTGCACCACTTTCAACAATGGGGAATGCAAATAAATTTGCATCAAAACCACCAAACACTGAAGAAGCATCTATCCATTCACCTTCAGCTAATAAATAAATGGGAGTACCTGCCGAACAAGTCGCCCGTGTAGTAGGGATAAGCACATCAGTAGAGGTTTGTGAATATGCAGGAAAAGAGACTCCCAAAAAACAGGATTGGGTATTTACCGGTTGAGAAAAATTAGATGTAATCGTTGTGTATCCTCCTTCAGATAAATCTGCTGTATTATACGTTGTCGTAGCCAAAACAGAAGTACGGTTACTGTTCATTAACTCAATGTTAGCATCTACAACATCACCATCATAAATCTTACGCATAACAACAGCAACGCCTGTAATTGTTCTTGTGTTAGAAAAGGTGTAACCTTGCCCTGCACCGTCAAACAAATAGGTAGATACTATAGGTATGTTTTGATCTTGAATAGTAGTGGCATAGTTGATCATAGAATCAATGTTAGCGCAGCCACCTGCTCCAAAAATGGATGGATAATAAACAATTGCAGCTTTAGAATCAAAGGTTGCATTAACCTTAAAATTATGGTCGGCTATTTGAAAGGTTGGATTTTCTTCCAATGAACCTCTATTGACCATTTGTTTTTGAGCCAAAACTCCCATTGATAATCCTATTGCAAGGATTGAAAAAATAATTTTTTGCATAGCTTTAAAATTTTTAGTTATTAAAATAAATTTGTTCTGCAAAGATACTATTATTTTTATTATCCACAAAAAAAATCAAACAACATACAATCGCTTAAAATTCATGGATATAACTACGATATGGCAGCTATTTTTTGAATTGCATTTTCTTTCAAATAGATAGTTTTGGCTATATTTTAGCGCAATAGATAGCCATTTTTTTCATTATTCTATTAATAATTACAGTACAGTAATCCTTTTTTTGCGGTTTTATTGCAAAATTGTGAAAAAATAGGTTGCATAATAATATTTTTTGTATTTTTGCACTCGTAAAATTACAAATGCAGTTGTCGAAAAGCATATAATAGAGTAGACATAATTAAAAACAAAAAACACGTATGAAGAATTTCACAAAAATTACGACTTGTTTACTGATTGCTCTCACATTGGGTGCAATGGTAATGTCCTGCAAAAAGGACGTAGAAAAAGTAGAGGTAACTCCTGCTACATTAACAATTAAAGTAGGTGCAACTTCTCAACTTACAGCAACGGTTACTCCAGACAAAGCTGAGTACACTTTGGCATGGACAAGCAGTGCTCCCACTGTAGCTACCGTAAATGCAGAAGGTAAAGTAACGGCTGTTGCCGAAGGAACAGCTACCATTACAGTTGAAGCCGGTGGGAAAACGGCTACTTGTGTGGTAACGGTAGAAAAAGATGGGCCATTTGTACCGACTGTAAAAACTTTTATTGAAGATGTTGAAGGACATCCATCTTTTACAATTAATTCCACTGTTCATGGTTGGAGTTACATTGATAATGATGGCTCATCGACTTATGCATTTCAGTCAGTTTCATTTTCTAATGCAGGTGAACCTATGTCTTACATCGTATTTTCTCCATCAGAAACAACGCCTGCATTAACTTTTGAAGCTCATTCCGGTAATAAAATGTTTGCTTGTTTTGCTTCTACTCCTCCTGCAAATGATGATTATCTAATTACTCCAGAACTGCAAAATCCAACTTCAATCTCTTTTTGGGCTACCACTTATACAGGTCAATACGGTTTGGAAAGAATGAAAGTGCTCTATTCTACAACAGGAAGGAATATCTCAGATTTCACAAATAAGTTGAACAGTGGAAATTATATTCAAGTTCCTGAAGGATGGACGCAATATACCTATGAATTACCCATAGAAGCTAAATATGTAGCTATTCAATGTGTTTCAGATGATGCTTTTATCTTTTTTGTAGATGATATTGAAATTACAGCGTCAGCAGCTGGGAGTCTTCCTGAAAAAACAGCCAAAGGGGTACAATACAACAATTTTGTTAAGAAACCACCTGTAGCAAAAGTAAAAAAATAAAATTATTTTGATTATTCATAAAAAAAACTGCCTTTTAAGGCAGTTTTTTTTATAGTAAAATATTGGTAACTAAATGCAAGTAAATTTTTTGTAGCTTTTCTAAAAAAATCACTTCCATTACAAATGAAACCATTTTTGAAAGAAACTCAATTTTTCGGCCTGTCGCTCATACATGCGTTCTAAACGAGCTACAACATCGGGATGTGTGTTCAGGTAAGTATGTGCCATCTCTACCGCCTCTTCAGCCAACTCTTTATCTCCACAAATTTGAAAAGCTAACTCAGACATAACCTTATCACCATCTTTATGAACCAATATGGCGGCATCGCGGGCGCGAAATACCGCCCTGCCTGAAGAAAAGGTACAACCAATCGTAGTACTCCTGAACATGTTCAGATTTATTGGACGCTCTAAACTTATTTTTTCAAGATAATAGCCCTCTTGATGATAATTGGGCGCTTTGGCCAAATGGTATTTGAGGCCGTATCCCACCTGTTCGTAAATGGTGTGGCTATCATCAACAGGCTTGGCCAGGAAGCAAGTGTGATGGCTGATAGATTTATTTAGCGTCATAACGACTTTTTTTATTTGAGCAACAGGTTCAGGATGGTCAAAACGAATTTTGTCAATGTAAAACTGATTGTCGGACGATTCCACCACATAACACTTAATTTTAGAGACAATGTGCTCATACATAAGCTGTTTTTTCTCTCTATGTCCCACTAACATGAGACTGCTTCTTTTCGGATTAAAGTAGGCACTATATCCTCCTTCGCTATCCTCGTCATCCATTTCGTCGAGTTCTTCATTGTTTAAAACGGGTTCCGTTTTTTCTAACATATCATCTATATTCTCTTTCATTTGTGGTATAATTTGAATTTTTAATAATCTATTTCTTTCGTTTTCTGATTAAAAATAACTGCTCTATGCAGATAATTAAAAAGGTGGTAAACAAGGTGTTGCC
>JAITTF010000065.1 GCA_031287215.1 Bacteroidales bacterium | reverse complement strand
ATCCCATCCTCTGTTATGACAACAAAGCCACTTTCATTCTTTTTAACCATCTCCTTATCCAGTTTGGGTAGGTGATGCTTAATTGTGGATTTAGAGCACCCTATAGCTTTTGCAGCTTGTGAAATTAAGATATTATTACCCACGGGAGCTTCCCTCCAAAATTACATTTTAGAGCAGCATCAGCCCTTTAATTCAGTCAGTTCTTTTTTATCGTCTTCCAGTTTTTCCATTGTTGATTGCTGATTTTCTAAGTTGTCTTCTAATTCTTTCTCAAGTCTGACGCATTCAGCTCTAGATTGGTCAAGAGAGCTTTTTACTTCATAGAAATAAAACCAATTTCCGTCACCAAGGTCTGGTTTTGCCATTCCATTTAATGTAGTGGAGAACTTTTTTTGTCTATTTAATTCTTTCTTTATCTTCCGCTGCAGGCTTCTTGATTCACGTTTCCATTTTTTTAATTGTTTCTCATCATCGTTGATGGTATTCTTCAATGAATTTATTTTATAATCGTTATGTTGCTTCTGAACTTGCTTTACCCAGTCTGTTGTTTCATTGTCTTCGGAAACATTATCATTTTGAACTTTTTGTGGAGTTTCTGACTTGATTTTCTTCTCTATTTTCTTAATATTCTTCTTATGCTTTTTCAAAATTTTATCCAATTTTTGAGAAAAGTCTTCTTCCCAAGTATCAACCTCTGATATATCGTTGTCGGCGTCTTCAGGAGATGCTGGCACAATAGGTGCTGGTGTTATAGGTTCGGTCGGAAGTTCCGTAGGTGCAGCAGGAGCTGGTCCAATAGGAGTTGCAGGAGCAACCTCTGCTTTCTTCCCTTCAACTGTTTCAGGTGTTGGTAAACTAACTTCAGAATTATCTTTCTTAACATATACACGTTTAGCGTATACACTCCCGGTCATACAAAGAAACATACTTGCAGTAATAAAACATATCTTCTTATTTACATTATCCATAATTCAAACAACCTCACTTTCCTTATCCTTTTTGGAATACTCTTATAGTTAATTCTCTATTTTTGAATTCTTTCTTCTATTTCGTTTCACTACCAATTACAAATATGAAAACCAGAAAAAACACAAGGATGCCAAGCGGAAGATAAATCCACCCACGGTGCTGGGGTCGTTGATATGGCAATTTTAAATCTATGTCATTTTCATTCAAATCATCTCCTTTTTCTTCACTCTTACTCGTCATTGTTTTCTTTATTTCACCACTCATTATATCTTTCATCATATCTTTGATTTCTGCAATATTTTCCCTTTGTTCTTCTATTTGTTTCCGCTCATTTCTTTCTTTTGTCCGGTTATAAAATGTTATAATCACCATAACGATTGCTACAAATAATCCTATCAGAGAGACCACTATTTCTATATCTCTATTCAAGTCAACGCACTTCCTTGCTTTTCTTGCTAACTGTGAATTTTTATGACTTCTTCTTAGGTTGTTCTATAAGCTCAATCTTTACAGCAATTATTTCCGGTATTTCTAGCTTATTCCCTAAAACAGTCGTGTACTCCATAAGTCCATCGAAAGTTCCATAAACAACTAATTTATCCTTTTTGAGAACATTATAATCAATAAGATCATTTGTATACCGAACGGCCACTTGGTAGTTATCTTCACCAACATACTTGTCTAAATATATGCGAAGTATCTTTGAGTTTTCTTCCTTAATCACTTGCTCAACTTTACCTTTAAGCTTAATCTTATCCCCTATATGGTTATCTGGACGTCGCGCAATGGTTTCATAATCTATATTTTTACATGATTTCACAAATTTTTGTACGAATTCTTCGTATTCCTCTTTGCTCATTGGTTTTGGTTCAATCTCTATTTGGCTTTTGTTAACTTCTATTACTGGTTCCCTACGTTTGTTATAATCGTTGAATACCGCATAGACAATAAATATAACTATAAAAACACACCACAGAAACCAAAAAAAACTAAATCCCCATGAATGTTTTCTTTTATATTTTCTTCCATCTGATATCTGATCATGCGTTTTAACAGGAGATTCATGTGTTTTAATTGGTTTGCGTAGAAGATATGTTTCGTAGTAGTCGTTCTTATCAGATGGAGGAATTGGCACTTTAATATCCACCTTTTTCACCGTGATAGTTTAATAATTAATGACGATTACTTCTCTCACGCTTCCTCTCAATAACAGCTTTTGCTTGTTCTAGTTCTCTTTTCTCCCTTTCTAACTGTTGCTGCTTGAATATTAGTTCTTTGTTAATTTTTTCGCGCTGCTGTTGTTGGAAATTTAACTCTCTCCTTATCGTTGCAAGTATATGTTCTTTTTCTTGATTTTTTATTTTAATTTTATTAGAGACTAACTTTAACAACACAGATGATAACAATCCAACTATAACTGTTAAATACACAATTTCTGTAAGATTTAATACCATATTACTATTCCGCCTTAAATTACTTCCTTATCAACCTTTTTAGACTTTTTATCCTTAGATTTTTTGGCTTTTTTATTCTTTTTGACCTTCTTATTTTTCTTAGGCTTCTCGGTTTCAGTTTCTTTAATCTCATCTTGAGAGTCTTTGTTTGTGTCACTATTTTTTGTTGCAAAGATACTTTCCGTAATTGTTTTTTGATATTCAGGATCTCTGAACAACTCACTAAATAGGTTAGATAGAAATTTTTCCAAACACTTTTTAAAAGATTTTTCTCTATATTCCCCTTCAGTCTGTTTAGTAA
>JAITTF010000020.1 GCA_031287215.1 Bacteroidales bacterium | reverse complement strand
GGCGATCACGAAAAGACCTATCGGGGAACACTCTCGGGGATAGTATCCGCAATAAAAATTATGCTGGTCAGGGGAATTGGTGTCAGAGACATCAGTGCTGTACTCCATATCAGCATCACTAAGGTCTTGAAGACACTCACCTCATCGAAATATTCGATACAGCCCCGGCAAAACCACTATGATTGCCTTGAGACAGACGAGTTTTGGACTTATGTGCGGGAGAAAAAGAACAAAGTCTGGCTCATTTACGCGTATCACCGGTTACCGCTTTCATGCATTGTTATTTGATGATTTTAGTGGTACAGTAAGGGGATGAGGTAAATATGTCTAATGCCGAGTTGCTTTTGAAGGAAATTGAGGGGCTTCCGGCTCATTGTATGGGTGAAGTCCTTGATTTTGTGGGTTATCTGAAACATAAAGCCTCCCCGGCGGAGCAAAAAGAGATCCGGGGAAAAAAGCCCCCCTTGCCCAAACAACAGAAGCCCTTTGGGAACTCTGCAAAGATGCTCCCATTACTGTTGATAGTTTTCTTGAGGAGCGTCACGCAGAAACGGAACGTGAGGAAGCGGAGTACCGCGAATAATGATTTATGTTCTTGACGCCAGTGCTTTGATCGCTTTTTTTAAAAAAGAAGAAGGCAAGGAAAAAGTTTGGGATAAAGAATCCGATGCCTGGAAAAAGGCAGCCATAGAAAAAGCGAACCGGCGGTTCGATGTATCTCGTTGACGCAAACATCATCCTCCGCTATTTATTTACCGATAACCCTGAGATGAGTCAAAAAGCGAAGGATATTCTCCAGAATCAAGAAGTTTTGATGCTTACCCAGGTAATTGCGGAAACGATTTATGTTGCCGAAGGTGTTTATAATGCCACACTAAATACCACTAAGTAATTGGTATTTTTTTACACGGACTGCATAGTGTACATAATGGAGGCTCGTTGTAAAATCTAAAGAAATCTTCTATCCCCGAGTCCAAATAATCTAGTAATATTTTTTTATTTTTTGTTCGATAACATAAACCTTCTTTGTATAAATAATTTTGTTTATATAAGCATTCTAAAATATCTTTATACTCGCCCTTTGAAAATTCTCCATGTTCATAACAAATATAATCATTATTATTAAATTTTATTTTAATTTTTTCAAGTGCTGCTTCATACTCATCGGATTTAAGGTAAAATACAATCTAATCATTTCTCATTTCCCCCTTCTCTGTGCATTTTCAAGGCCCTGTTTTGCATTGGCATAATTCGGGTCAATCCTAATCGTCTGGGTAAATTCGACGATGACGCGGTCATAGTCCCGTTTGTAGACATACGCAAGTCCCCGGTTGTAATATGCATACACGTCATTCGGGTCAATTCTGAGCGTCTGGTTATAATCGGTGATGGCGCGGTCATAGTCGCCCTTAAAGTAATATGCAACACCGCTTAGGGTAGCTTGCTTTTTATATAGGCACGGAACGCTGTTGCCCGTTTTTCCGCCGGTTCATGCTTGGGCGTATATGACTCTATCGAGTTGGAATAAGCTTCAAGCAATTTGTTTTCTGCCTCGGATATTTCGGAGTCCGGATTATTATATTTGTGCTGTAATACAAAGAAATAAAGGTCGTATTTCCTCTTCAGTATTTCCAGTATTTGGCGTTCCTCGGGTCCATCCGAGGAAAAGGCAATTATCAGATTGGGGTAGGTTACGTTCTTGACAAACTCCAGACAAGGTTCAAGGTTGTCGCTGTTGGATGAACGTTTAATTTTGAACTCTACACCTTTAATAGTAATATATCTCACATTCCAGTTGCCGTCGGTTAATGCCGTGAGCGTTTTTGATTTTCCCCAATGCGCGTGTCCAACAAGTAAAAAAGCTTTCCCTTTTGCCATCTTCGTTTCTCCTTCGCGGGTCTTCTCCGCTATCAAAAATTTATGTCTACCGTATAAGTGGATAACATCTTTGTTAAAAGCAGCGTCAGGCACCACTGCGCCCGCGTTTATTGCAGGTTCGTTACCATGGTTCTGGCTTCTTCTATTGAGTACTTTGATTCGGTAGTTAACCTACCCTGCTTATTAAATACCTTTTGCAGGATTTCTTCCGGGTCCCGTCTTTCTCTTACTGTTACGGCGCCAAACTGTTTTGGTTTGTCAAATATATCGGCATTCTTTTTCTCTTTTAGAATTTTTCGTATTTCGTCAATGAAACGTTTGTCGATAGTTATCAATAATTCAAGAAGGTCCTTGTTGTCATATTTGTTTTTTTTGTCATGAACACGGGCGTTTCGATATTGTGATGTGAATTCAAAAACAAGTTTGTATAATACCTGATAGTTGGGATAGCACTCCAATTCTTGGAGAGAAATACCGATCAATTCCCATGCTTTATTCAACGATTTTTTAAGCCCCATAGGGTCGTACCGGGCCAAAAAATTCTGCGCGTCTTTATACTGTACGCCGTTCAAACGCAGGCCGATGAATAACAGCCGTTTTATGAGTGCTTCCAGACAAAAATGCAAATCAAGAAAATAGGTGTCGGTTT
Organism: Bacteroidales bacterium; assembly: GCA_031287215.1. GTDB lineage: Bacteria > Bacteroidota > Bacteroidia > Bacteroidales > WCHB1-69 > JAGVVH01. The sequence goes on along the minus strand of JAITTF010000020.1, from coordinate 934 downwards.
TTGATTTCTTTGAAAGCAGTTTTTTGCAATTTTCTAGTACCACCATATCTTTCTCCTTAAAAATGCCCCGCCCGCCCTTTTTCATACCTATTGATAAATGCGCCTTTTTTGTTTTTAACCTCTATTATTTCCAAACTTCCCCTATCAAATTTGTATTTTCCTGCAGGATATCCAATAAGAAGTACTATAGAGAAAGCAATAGATATAGATATAAACAAGTTTAGTGTTATAGGTATATCAATTCTTGATTCCCAATTATGGCTTAAATTTGGGATACAAATATTGTAATGCGTAACAAGATATTGAAAAATCATACCAACCCATGCAAATATCGTAATAATTGCCAATACTTCATTTATCTTAGAAACTGAATAATACTTATATTTTCTTGGAAGCCATACTAATTTATACAAAGGACCGGATATAAAATTTTCTAGATAATCAATGTGTGCTTCCCAGTTTTCCTGCCAGGCTTTACTGCCTTTAATTACCAGAAGCCATGCAAGTGAAAAGAGATAACCCAGCAACAGCAAATAAAAATCTAAATACTTGGGAAGGTTGGGATTTTGATAATTTGTTATTAATGTAGTGTAACCGGTAAATATGATGACAATAATGCCCCCGAAAAAAGCCGATCTTGTCCAAAATTTGTTAATTTCAAAATCTCTACATTCCCATGCTTTTTTATATGCTTCTTTTAATCGCTTCATATTTTTTTTAGAAAGGGAAATATCACAATCCATAAATTGATTGTTATATTCTGCATAAGACAAAGCTTTACGATCTTTTTTCTCGGTATAAAAGCAACCTAGTTTTTCTTTAAGAAAGTTTTTTAAATGTTGAAATGAGTCAGATACCCCTGGTAAAACCAGGGGCTTGAATGGTGAACCGCTCAAAGCGGTTTGTTATGGGCCGCCTAAAGGCGGCTGTCGTT
>JAITTF010000341.1 GCA_031287215.1 Bacteroidales bacterium | reverse complement strand
CAATCATTTACCTCAATCATAGCATTCTATCAGACTTACAACAGGCGTAGATTTATTGATGAAAAAGAACACCTGTCTGTTTTATCCGCCTTAACAACCTCATTAAAAAAAGAGTATCCTCTTAATGAGAATGTTCTTTTCTTAGAAAAAAGGATACAAATCATATCAAATACAGTACATGAGCTGTAACACTTTAGCAAAATATATATTTTTATTTTTTTTCGAGTGAATAGCTGAATAAAAATTACTATTTTTGCAACCTTAAAATTAATTATATAAAATATCAATTATGGCTTTCAATTTAAGAAACAGAAATTTTCTAAAGTTATTGGACTTTACCCCTGAAGAGATTAAATTTTTATTGGATTTATCCTCAGAACTAAAAAAAGCAAAATATGCCGGCACTGAGCAACCGCGTTTGAAAGGCAAAAACATAGTTTTACTCTTTGAAAAAGATTCTACCCGTACTCGTTGCTCTTTTGAAGTTGCTGCTTTAGACCAAGGAGCACATGTTACCTATTTAGGACCTTCAGGCTCTCAAATGGGCAAAAAAGAGTCTATGAAAGATACGGCTCGCGTGTTAGGAAGAATCTATGATGGTATTGAATATCGTGGTTACGCACAATCTATCGTAGAAACTTTAGGACAGTATGCAGGAGTCCCTGTTTGGAACGGCTTGACAACCGAATTTCATCCTACTCAGATCTTAGCCGACTTTTTAACGATGATGGAGCATAGCGATAAACCGCTACATCAAGTCTCTTTCTGTTATCTGGGAGATGCCCGAAACAATATGGGAAATTCTTTAATGGTAGGTGCCGCTAAAATGGGAATGGACTTTAGAGCTGCTGCCCCGAAAGCATGCCAACCGGATGAAAATTTGGTAAAACAATGCCGCGAAATTGCTAAACAAACAGGCGCAAAAATTACCATTACCGACAATATTGACGAAGCTGTTAAAGGGGTTGATTTTCTTTATACAGATGTTTGGGTTTCTATGGGTGAACCGGCAGAAGTATGGGCAGAGAGAATTAAATTATTGTCTCCTTATCAGGTAAATAAAGAGGTGGTTAAGAAAACCGGAAATCCCAATGTAAAATTCTTACACTGCTTGCCTTCTTTCCACAATAGAGAAACGTCAGTGGGAGAAGATATTTTCAATAAATTTGGTCTCGAAGCTATGGAATGCACCGATGACGTATTTGAATCTCCAATGTCAATCGTATTTGATGAAGCTGAAAATCGTATTCATACGATTAAAGCGATCATGGTTGCCACGTTAGGTGATTAATCATTATATAATTGAATTAAAAGTAGATACTAAAAATCTATTATACTTGCAGATGATGAGAAAATTTATTATTTTATTGACATTTTCTCTTTTCTGTACAGGTTTTACACAGGCTCAATATAAAGCCGATGACCTTTTAGGCTATTATTACGTTGAAGACCCTTTTATCCATGAAGGGTCTCAAATTTTTATAACTAAAAATGGTTCAGGATTGTATGAAGCGGTAGTTACTTGGGTAGAAAATCCGAAAAAAAAGAAATTTATTGGACTTCTTTTTTTAGAAAAATTAAAATGGGATGAAAAAGACAAAGAGTGGAATGATGGTACAATTAAATATCCGGGTAAAAATGGCAATTTTAGTGTTAATATGCACTTTGTGGATGCCAATACTCTAAAAGTAAGAGGCTATTGGGGAATTGCAATGCTGGGAAAAACCGTTTATTGGAAAAAAGAAAAGAGCCGCAGAAAGCAAGATTAAACTTTCTTAGATTTTTTATTTTTGATAATTTTAAGCACTATATTGCCAACAATAAAGGCTAAAGTTGCACCAATAAGCCAGCCGGTCATAATTTCAGTTTTATGATCAATTTCTAAAAAATAGATAGGCACAATGCCTACTGCCAACAATATGACAAATCGGAATGCGTGTTGTAAAATATTTTCAAACATATTGAGTTGTTTTGTTATTATGAAAGGGCAAAGGTACAAAAAATATATAAAGATATGGATGGACAAGGAGAAATAGGCTCCGGTTGGGCTATGGGTTGTTATGAAAAAAGTACTCCGATAGCAAATAACAGCTTGTCTTTTTACCCTAATCCTGCTACTCCTCATGCAAATATAACCCTCACCATAGATGACGAACTACACACAGAAAGTGCTGTGCTTATCCAAGTGTACAACTTTTTTGGCACTAAAATCATGGAGCGTCATACTAATTCCCCTAATTTTGCGTTTATTGCTCCTGCACAAACAGGACAATATTTCAATTCCTCCAACAGGACGATAGTAAGAAGTGGTCTGTTGGTGATAGGAAATTAAATGATTACCAATACCCAAGATTATTGCCGGAAAATGCGTTTATTATTATGAAGAGTCAATTGCAGAATAGCGGGGAAATAAAACAACTGATAGCGGATTGCGTCTTGCAGAAAAGAAAAGCACAATATCAGTTTTTCAAGAGGTATTTTAGCAGTATGATGAATGTGTGTTTGCGTTATGCCTCCGGTAAAGAAGAGGCGGAAGATATGCTGAATGAAGGGTTTATTAAGATTTTTGCTAATCTAAAACAGTATGAAGAGACAGGCTCTTTTGAGGCGTGGCTAAGACAAGTTATGGCGCATTCGGCAATTGATTATAGAAGAAAACAA
>JAITTF010000333.1 GCA_031287215.1 Bacteroidales bacterium | reverse complement strand
AAATTTGGCAAAAAAACATTGAACTTGCACTAGGATTTGGTATTTCCACACAAACAGTCTCTAAATGGAGAAATAGATCAAGTTTAAAAAATTTATCATCGCGACCCCATACCATCCATTATGGGCTTTCTGCAATCTGTATGGCTTTATGGGATCGTAACATGGTTGGACAATACAACTATTAACACAAAAGAAAGAGAGTAGGGGAGATTGCCGCCTCTTTCTCAAATCCATACATATATGAAGAGCTGAACATTTTAGAGGAAAATTTTTTAAATAATACCCCTAATTTCATCAATGTTTTTGATATTTTCTTGGCTAAAATATTGCGCTAAACCATCTACTAACTCTTTTCCTGCTAATGGATTAGAGAAATTAACGGTGCCAATTTGTACGGCATGAGCACCTGCCATGATAAACTCTATCACGTCGGAAACGGTGTAAATACCGCCCATGCCAACCACCGGAATGGAGACGTTTTTGCACACTTCATGGACCATTCTTAAGGCAATCGGTTTGATAGGTATCCCTGAATAACCGGCATAGAAATTATTAAAAACAGTTTTTTTATTTTTGATGTCGATAGCCATTCCTTTCAGTGTGTTGATGAGAGAGAGAGAGTCGGCACCCGCATTTTCGCACGCCTGTGCCATAGTAACAATGTTCTCAGCATTAGGCGATAATTTGACCATTAAAGGCTTTTTAGCCATATTTTTGGCTTGTTTTACGATGCTATAAGCAACGTCATCTTTGATCCCAAATGCCATGCCGCCGGCTTTCACATTGGGACAAGAGATGTTGAGCTCTATAAAATCAATATCTGTCTCATTGAGCAACAAAATGCCCTCTAAATAATCTTCTAAATTAGAACCACCCAGATTTGCAATGACTACATTGTCAAAAGCTTTCATATTGGGTAATTCTTTCGCAATAAACTGTTTCACCCCCGGATTTTGTAAGCCAACACTATTCATAATACCCCCGGAAGTTTCCCAGATACGAAGCCCTGCATTTCCTTCTTTACGATTGATAGTTAATCCTTTAGAACTAATTCCACCCAAAATACCTACATCATATAGTTGGTGGTACTCACTTCCAAAACCAAAAGTGCCGGAAGCTGCAATAATAGGATTTTTGAAGGTTACTCCGTTGATAGTTGTTGCAAGCGAATTTTCCATAACAGTTAAAATATTAGATCATTACCATTAAATATTGGACCATCGGTGCAACACCGTTTCATGCCTCCGGTAGTTTCACAGTTGCACACCAAACAAGCACCAATACCACAACCCATTCGTTTTTCCATAGATAACCATACCGGAACTTTTGCCGCCAAGCACATTTTTCTCACTGTTTTCATCATAATTTCCGGTCCACAAGTCAAGACAGCATCAAACGCTTCAGGATGTAATAATTCGGTGATAAATCCTTGATACCCCTCCAAACCGGATTCTGAGGCAATAAAGAGCTGATGAGATACCTCTGCAAAGTCGTCAATACAAAATGTTTTATCTCTATATCCCAGAAAGAGAGAGACTTCATTGCCCAGAAGCGTTAATTTTTTCGCGGTTTCATACAGCGGTGGAATGCCTATACCACCACCCAACAATGCTATTTTTCCTTTCACATCATGACAGGGAAAACCATTACCCAAAGGTCCTAACAGTTCGATGGCATCGCCTTCCTGTAACTGTGCTAATTTTGCGGTGCCTTGTCCAATGACTTTGTAAAGAAATTGAACGGAATGTTCAAAAGTTTTAAATACGCTGATCGGACGCATCAACGGTAAATTCTGATCCCAATTTTTCAATAAAAAAAATTGTCCCGGAAAAATAGAACAATTTGATAAAGCAACTTCTAATACGAATATTTGTTCAGCTACTGAATATTGGATTAAAACAGAGGATTTTACAAAAGAATATTTACTCATTAGTTTTTCTCATAATTTATATTATGTTAAATAGGCTTCTTTTCATACTTATGAAACCAACTTCTAATCTTCAGTCCTATCACACCGAATATAGCCTCTTTAAAGATGCCTTTATTCATTTTGGAGGTTCCGAGTGTTCTATCTTTAAATATGATGGGGACTTCAATAATTTTAAAACCATGTTTATACATATTGAATTTCATTTCAATTTGGAATCCGTAACCAATATGTTTAATTTTTGAGAAATCTATACATTTAAGTGCACTCACACGGTAACATTTGAAGCCTGCTGTCGTATCTTTCACAGGGATGCCAAGCACGAGGCGTACATACATCGAACCATAGTAAGACATCAGCAATCTGGACATTGGCCAATTGAGGACATTGATACCATTGCAGTAACGCGAACCAATGGCTAAATCGGCATTTTGGGCAATCAAATTGTCATAAAGCCGCTGCAGGTCATAAGGATCGTGAGAAAAATCGGCATCCATTTCAAAAATGAAGTCATAATTTTGCTCTATTCCCCAATTAAAACCGTGAATGTAAGCTGTTCCAAGACCTAATTTACCGGTTCTTTCTTCAATAAAAAGTCTATTCTGGAATTCATTTAACATATTTTTCACAATAGCTGCTGTCCCGTCCGGAGAGTTGTCTTCAAT
>JAITTF010000208.1 GCA_031287215.1 Bacteroidales bacterium | reverse complement strand
CGGCATTACGATTATTCCGGAGATGCACGCCATGGGTTTGAGCGAGGAAAAACAGGAAAATCTGCGGCAGTTTAAGGGCACAACGGCAGTGAGGGAAGTCAGCTTGGTGGTCAGCAAAGGATACGTTCGCAAAACGATGTTGAATGTGGTTTTGGACATTATCCGGAGTTCCGTACCTAAATCCATGCAAGATATGAATTTGAAAGCATTTGTGGTGGATTTGTAGCTAACTTATTTGCGGATGCTTGGAATTTTGTATTAAAATATTTTGTATTTTTATGCACAATTTGACAATTCAAAAATTAATATGGCGCAGATAATAGTAAAAGGTACCGAAGTAACTATTTTGCAAATCAACAATGAAGATTATATCTCATTATCGGATATGATTAAGGCAAAAGATGGAGAATTTTTTGTAACAAGTTGGTTGCGAAATCGCAATACGCTTGAATACATAGGGATATGGGAACGTGTTTACAACCCGAATTTTAATTATGTCGAATTCGACATAATTAAAAGCAACGCTGGGCTTAACAGTTTTTTCATTCCGTTAGGAATGAATCGCTCGGTAGAAAAAACGAAAAATATAATATTTGCAAGCCGTTAGGTTTGCAACCAAGAAACACAAAATAAAATTCAAAAAAGATGATAATATCAAACGAACTAAAAACAGCAATTAAAGAAAACAATCTCGTGCTTTTTGTGGGAGCAGGTTTGTCGTGCAAGTTTAAAAACAAAAACGGAGAAGAAATTGGTAATTGGAAAAATTTGGTAATAAAGATTATCGAACATCTCGAAAATGACGAATCAAAAGTAAACAATCTAAAACCGCTTGTCGAAAATTATAATCCGATTGATATATTGGATTTGATTGAGAAAAACAGCAATAATTTAAGTAATAAAGCATTAGAGTTTGTTATTGACTTCTTTACTTTGCCAGATGACAAAAACGATTATTCGTTGCATAAAAAACTTTGCCAACTGACAAAAAAATCGTAACCACCAATTACGACAATGCTTTTGAAATTGCAGAAAATAATTTCAGAACTCGTACTGCCACACTTGGCGATGATTTTGGCTTTAGGTATTTACACAATCCTCAAGAATTCACTTTGCTAAAATTGCACGGAAATATAAATCGCCCAAACACAATGGTACTTTTTCCAAAAGATTACAATAATTTATACGAAGTAAAAAACGAAGATACAGAACGCATCCTTTTTTATCTGCAAAATTTAATTTTCAATAAAACTATTTTGTTTATCGGCTGCGGAATGGGCGACTTTCAGATAAATAATATTTTCAAAAAAGTGCAAAATTTGTTGGGAAAATACAATGACAAAAAACATTATTACCTCAATGTTGACAAACCCAATGATTCTCTTAAATTTCTTGAACATATAAAAATTGACAATCATTCTGAAATATTGACGATTATTGACGAATTATTAAAAATAAAAGAAGATGCTGAGAATGAAAAATTTGCAGATAAGAGGCAAGCCGAAGAATACAAAAAACAAAAAGAAAAGGTGGAAGAAAAAATGGAAATCTTAAGACAAGAATTAGCAATAAAAGAAGACCAAATCAAGCGTTATGAATTGTTATCATGGGAATATCTTAATAAAGGATTGGATTATATATATAATGAAAAATATGAAGAAGCGGTAGAACAATTCAAAATTGCAACTGAATTTAATTCAGATAATGATTCCGCTTTTTATAATTGGGGAACTGCACTTTACGAATTAGCTAAATTGAAAAATGATGAAAATCTTTACCGAGAAAGTTTGGATAAATTTACCACAGCAACAACCATTAACTCTAACAACGATTTAGCTTTTAATAATTGGGGAGGTGCGCTTTTGTTCTTATTTGCCAAAACAAAAGAAGAAAATATTTTGAATAAAGCATTAGAAGTTTGTAAAAAAGCATATACAATTAATCACTCCAAATCTTATAATTTGTCATGTTGTTATGCGAGATTGAAAGACAAAGAAAATGCTTTGAAATATTTAGAAGAAAGTTTTATTAATAAAAATATTACAGTCGAATATGTCATAATAGACGAAGATTGGAAAAATTATTTGGAAGATGAAGATTTCAAGAAATTAATTGAAAAATACAGATAAACAGGTCGCATTCCTACGGAATGCCCGCTTGTGTGTGGCGTTGATTTTCTACCGAGCGAATCATTCCTAACGGAATGAAAAGCCGCAATTGTCAGAATCAAGATTTGTAGGATGGCATCTTGTAAATCCTGATTCAGACAATTGCTATTTTGCAGGCATTGAAGAACTGCCAAATCGAAAAATTACCGATACAAATGCCGGTATATGTGTAAACAAGTAAAATTATTAGTCCGATAAATGTGGTAAAATCTATTCGTATCGCAAATGTAAGAAATAATTTGATAAATATGGGAAAATATCGATTAATTCTTTTGCAGATTTTTTACAATGGGCGGTTACTGAATTTTCCTTTTTATTAAAGCATAGTTTTGGGGTGATAAGGCTTCAACGTATTGAAAAGAAGCAAAATCGCTAAGATCATTGGTAATGATTGTT
>JAITTF010000198.1 GCA_031287215.1 Bacteroidales bacterium | reverse complement strand
CAGCTTCCTCAAAGCCCGCAAAAACCCGCAAAGTACTGCTATTAGGAAACATTTTTTTTATTATTAAACAATGAAGTGATGTTCTTCTTATTTTGAGGCACAAATATACAATTTTTTTTAATCGGCACCTCTTAATTTTTAAAAATAAATATTTATCTTTGCGTGCAAAATCAACCCACCCACATCCACAACGTGGGGAAATATGACAACATATGTTATATTCTTCTAAATGTAACATATTAAATGTAATTTATTTCTTTCCACTCTTGGATCTGTAAGCTCAGAAAATGCGATTAAAATGTTTTTTATATATATAAATTAAAAAGTATTTATTGCGCAATAATTGTGCAAATATACAAATTATTTATATACAAAAATGAATTTAAACTATTTTAGTTCAAATATTTAAATAAAAGCTTTATTAACAATTTAGAATAATAAAACAAAAGTCTATTTTGTTAAATAAATAAAAATACATTTTGCATTTTATGAATCAGCAAAAAATGGTTGTTGGTAAAAAAAAGTTGATTTTATATGCGTTTGCTCTGTAAATAAAAAATAATTATTATTTTTTTTTGTACTTTTGCATCGCATTTAACAGACTTAAATAATATTACAAAAACTATGAAAATTTCACTCAATTGGCTGAAAGAGTACATTCAATTTGACTTATCGGCTGAAGAGACCGGTTATTATCTTACCGATTGCGGATTAGAAGTAGAAGGGATTGAAGAATTTGAAACGATAAAAGGCGGATTAAAAGGTTTTGTGGTGGGCGAAGTACTTACTTGTGAAGCGCATCCCGACTCCGACCATCTGCATTTGACTACGGTAAATGTTGGCGGCGAAAAGCCCTTAGACATCGTTTGTGGTGCTGCTAATGTGGCGGCAGGTCAGAAAGTGATTGTAGCTACCATTGGCACCATTCTTTACACAGAAGAAGGTTCTTTTACTATAAAAAAATCCAAAATTAGAGGTGCCGTATCGGAAGGAATGATTTGTGCAGAAGATGAAATCGGTGTGGGAAGTTCTCATGACGGCATTTTAGTGCTTCATAGTGATGCAATCCCCGGCACAGCCGCTGCGGATTACTTTAAAGTTGAACAAGATACTGTCTTTGAAATTGGATTGACACCCAACCGTAACGACGCTATTTCACATATCGGTATAGCTAAAGACCTTTTTGCAGTTCTTTATTTTCGCAAAATACCGGCAAAATTGATTCTACCGGCAATGTCGGAACTTAAATTCAAATCCAAGAAAAATAAAATTTCTATTGTTATAGAAAATAAAAAAGATTGCCCTCGATATACCGGTTTATGTTTTGATAATGTTAAAATTAAAGAATCTCCAGACTGGATAAAAAATAGATTGCGGGCGATAGGCATTAGACCTATCAACAATGTAGTGGATATTACCCAATTCGTCATGTTTGATATGGGTCAACCTTTGCATGCTTTTGATGCTAATTTTATCAAAGGTAATCAAGTTATTATCAAAAATTTACCCCAAAATACGCCATTTATTACCTTAGACGGTAAAGAAATTAAGTTGCACGAAGAGGACTTGATGATCTGTAATGCCGAAGCGGGAATGTGTTTGGCAGGTGTTTATGGTGGACTTAATTCGGGCGTTACGGCTGCTACGACCTCCCTTTTCTTGGAAAGTGCTTATTTTAATGCCAAAACGGTTAGAAAAACTTCCAAACGTCATAATATCAAGACTGATGCCTCCTTTCGTTACGAGCGCGGTTGCGACCCTGATATTACGGTGCAAGCGATCCATAGAGTAGCTGATTTACTCCAACAATATGCTGATGCTGAGATCATTTGTGACGTTATGGATGTCTATCCTACTAAGATTGAACCGGCAAGAATCGAACTCTCGTTTGAAGCCGTAAATGCACTGATAGGTAAAAATATCGACAAACAAGATGTTATTGAAATTCTGAGACTCTTAGGAATGACGGTCAGCCAATGCAATGAAGACAAAATTTTGGTTACAGTTCCTGTTTTACGTTATGATATCATCTCTCAAGCCGATTTGATAGAAGAAATTCTGAGAATTTATGGCTATAATCAAGTCGAAATTCCGGATACAATTCAGTATCAATATAGTAAACGAGCTAATTATTTTCCTACTACAACCAAAAAATTATTTTCTAACTATTTAGTGGATAATGGTTTCTATGAAGTAGCCAATAACTCATTGTCAAAAATGAGTTATGTCTCTCAATTTGGTTTTATTGACGAAAAAGAGACGGTAAAAATTATGAATCCGTTAAGCAGTGAATTAGAAACGCTACGACAATCGTTGCTTTTTTCAGGATTGGAAAATATCAATCATAATTTCAACAATAAAAATTACAATTTATCACTTTTTGAATTTGGAAAAATTTATCAAAAAAATACTGATTCAAACATTGGTAATGTCGTAACAGATAGATTTAAAGAAAAGTCTCAATTAGGACTTTGGGTGTCAGGTCAAGATAGTGACCCCTTATGGAATCACAAACCCGAAGATCATGATTTTTATTATCTTAAAAATATGCTGCAAAATATATTTGCAAAATCCGGATTTGCTGCCCATGAATTAGAGGTAACTCACCTCTCTTCTTCTGAGATTTTCATCAATTGTTTGCAATATGAAAAAGAGGAACAGGTGATTGCCATCATTGGGGAAATTAAACCTTCTATTTTAAAAGTTTTTGAGATAAAAAAACCGGTTTATTATGCTGAAATTGATTTAGATTTATTAGGTAAAGCTATAGTAGCTAAGAAAGTTGTGTATAAAAATATACCACTCTACCCGGCTGTAAAAAGAGATTTGGCTTTAGTGATCGATCAAAATGTTTTGTATCGTCAATTAGAGGAAATTGCTTATAAAGTAGCACCTAAATTGCTGAAAAACGTCTCTCTTTTCGATGTTTATGAAGGAGATAAAATTGCAGAAGGTAAAAAATCGTATGCGCTAAATTTTGTTTTACAACATCCTGAAAAAACTTTAATAGAAGAAGAGATCAATAAAACAATGACTAAAATAATTAACGCTTTTGAAAAAGAATTAGGAGCAGTATTACGCTCATAATTGACTAACTATTTCATTATGAAAGTAATAGAAAATATAGAACACCCTCTTTTGTTCAACAATCCTGTTGTGGCGATTGGCTCTTTTGATGGTGTCCATTTAGGACATAGAAAAATATTGGAGTGCGTAAAAGAAACGGCAAAAGAAATTGATGGAGAAAGTGTGATCATTACTTTTGAGCCTCATCCTCAAGAAGTGCTTTCGCGTCATGAAGATTTTTTTAGAATCAATACTAAGAAAGATAAAATCGACCTGTTACGAGCAGAAAATATTGACAATCTGGTTGTTATGAAATTTACAGAAGAGCTGGCACAAACCTCTTTTATCGACTTTTTACAACAAATTCTCATAGATAAAATAGGTGTTAAAGTATTGGTCATGGGACCCAATCACTCTTTTGGCAAAAATAGAGAGGGCAATTTTGAAGCTATTTCTCAAATTGCCGAAAAATATGGCGTCACCATCAAAGTCATTTCGGAATTAATGACCCCTGAAGGAAATGTAAGGTCAAGAAAAATTAGAGAATTTATTAGAAAGGGAGAACTTGAAAAAGCCCGAAAATTATTAGGAAGAAAATAGAATTAATCATCATTACAACATAAAAAGTATGAAAAAAATTTGTTTATTATTATTGGCATTTGTGCCCTGTTTTATTTTTTCACAGTCTATTTCTAAGACAAAATTATTAGAATATGGCATCACTGCTTATCAACAAAAAAGTTACACCATCACTCAGACCATTCCAAATGTTATGGTTTCTGATGAAAAATATGTTGTAAATGAAGGAGATACATTAATTGGGATTTTTAAATTTGGGGATCAAGGGTTTATTATCATGAGTGCCGAAGAATCTGCTTATCCAGTTTTAGGTTATTCTATTGATAATGACATAGATTTTGAAAATTTAGCACCCGGACTTCAATATTGGTTAGAGGTGTATCAAGAAGAGATCCAAATGATTAAAAATGGCATCCAACCTATAGATGAAAAGACAGTTCAGGAGTGGAATAAGATAAAAATGCACGATTTTACTCCTTCAAGAGTTGTAGTACAGCCTTATTTATTCACTGCTAAATGGAATCAATCCCGTTATTATAATCAATATTCTCCATTAGATCCTGAATCTCCGGGAGGATATGATGGCAGATGTCCTAATGGCTGTGTTGCTGTAGCAATGGCTCAAATTGTTTATTTTCACAGATTTCCTCAAACAGGACAAGGCAGTCATACTAACCATACCTATAATTATGGCAATTTTTACGTTAATTTTGCACAACAACATTACGATTACAATGCCATGAGCGATGCTCTAAATACATACAATAATGAAGTAGCAAAATTAATTTTTCATTGTGCTACTGCAGTAGATATGATGTATGGTCCTGATGGATCTGGGGCTTATAGTCAGGATGTTCCTAATGCCTTATATAGTTATTTTAAGTATAATAGTGATATTCAAATGATTAACAAAGGTCAGTTTTCTTATGAAAATTGGAAAACACGACTTAGACAAGATCTAAATAATGGGAGACCCATGTATTATTCAGGGTACAATGAACATGGAGGACATGCTTTTGTGTGTGATGGCTATGATGGGGAGGATCTCTTTCATTTTAATTTTGGTTGGGGTGGAAGTAGCAATGGCTATTTTTACGTAAATAATTCCGACCAAGCAGCCGGGAGTTATTCCGGGGGGCAAAGTGCTATTGTTAATATTTATCCTTCCAGCAGTGAACCCTATCCGGCTTTCTGTAGCTCTGAACCTGTAGTTGTTAGTGCCGCTTATGGGACGTTAGAAGATGGAAGTAATCAGCAACAATATCAAAACAATAGCAATTGTTTATACATTATTGCTCCTCCTGCGCATACTGCTATTTCTGTGGAACTGCAATATCTAAGGACAGAGCAAGACCATGATACCCTCTCTTTTTGGGATGGAGATCCTCAACGAGGAGGTTCTTTATTAGCTACTCATTCGGGCATCATTAATAATCTAATCACTGCTTTTAATGTTGATTCTCTATTTATTACGTTTAAGACAGATAATGCTATAACCGATGAAGGTTGGAGGTTATCATACAAAGCCATAGGCATTCCGCATTCTTGCACGGGAACAGAATTACATAGAGATCCTTCCGGCATTATCAGTGATGGCAGTGAAAACGCCAATTATTATCCGTGTCAAACCTGTTATTGGAATATTATTCCAAATAACTATCAAGAGGTAACCTCTATTACACTTAATTTTCTTGAATTTGATATAAGTCCTGAAGATCATGTTGAAATATTAGACCTTAGTAATCATTCAATGCAATTGGATTCCTATTCGGGTAGCACACTTCCTGCCTCGAAAACGTATTACAAAAATATGCTGAGAATATCTTTTGGTAGTGATAGTTGGAAAGAAAAATCAGGTTTTAAACTTCACTATTATACAAATTTAGCTGCAAATATTACGGAAAATGATGATAAAAATTCATTTTTGGTATTTCCAAATCCGACGAAAGATGAAATTACCATTCAACTCCAAGAGTCAACAATCAGAGATTTGCAATGGTCCATTTTTGATATGACAGGCAGACAACTCCTCATGAAAAAAGTGTCTATGGACAATCAAAATCGTTGTACGTTGAACGTTAGTAACCTGGCTTCAGGTGTTTACATGTTAAAAATAACTTCCAATAATCGTGTTGTTAATCAGAAATTGGTAATCCAATAAGCGCTACGACTTTTAGAATGAATAAGCAAGTCCTAAACTTACGATTTCTTTAAATTGGACTTTTGCACTTGTGTGTCCTTTTTTATCGGTAATCATGACTTGGTCATAATACTTCAAAGCCGTATTGAGAGAAACATTCAACACCTTCAGGAATTGATATGAAATAGAAAAATCCCAATCAACATCTATATTTCCAAATTTTTGAACTTGGGAAGTATAAGGGGTGTAAAAAGTAACGGTAGAGATAATTTTTAAAGCAGGTACTTTTTTTGGAGAATAGTTAACTCCTGCTTTTAAGGTCATACCAAGGGAACTTGTGAAATTCTTATCAATAGGGACTCCATATTTGCTTCTCAAAATTGAATCAGTACAAGTAGTAATACGTCCGGCAACAGGAGAATAATAAACCGTAAAAATGGTATTAGGTTTCCAGTCTATACCGACAGACAAGTCTGTATAAGAAGGACTTGCCAAGTTTGACACATAATGTTTTTCCTCAGTACCATTAGCAATTTTATATTCATATCCTTTATAATATTGAGATTTAAAACCACTTAGAATAGTAACAAACCAAGATTTAGAGAATTCTACACCAAATTTAGAACTAAAAACTATTTTATCGTTAGGTACACGCCATCGGAACTGTGTTTCCGGTGTCCACATTACACCAAATTCAGTATCTAAATTAGAATCCCAACCTATTTTTCCTCTTTTATAGGTTAGAGTAAGATTGGCAAAAACTCTGCCGGCAGCATTGTTATTACCTCCGGCAGCCCAATTCCAAATTCCTACTTGCGAGAAATTAAGTCCTGCAATGCCCGAAAATTTCCAATAATCCTTTCGGTTCGGTTTTTTCACAGAATCAACCAGCACTGATGTTACATCAATTGAATTTTGAATGGTATCTGTTGCGACTGCATTATGATTAGATTGGGTTTGGGTCGTATCTTCTTGACCCCATAAAGTACATGTCGCTATTGAAAATAAAGCAATTATTAAGGCTATTTTTTTCATTTTTTACTCTATAAATTAATATTAATTTTATTGATTGTTCAATTATTATCCAAAATATTTCTACAATAAATTCAAAAGATATCTTTGTATTAATGCTTTACAATAATGCTTTTAAAGTTGCAAATGTATAAAAAAATGGGAAATAACGGTTTGTAAGTTGATTTTTTTTTGATTTGTTTAAATGAAGGTAAAAAAGTAGAAAAGTGAAAAGCATAACGATTAAAAAGCAGAGAAGTACAAAAAAAAGGAGTTCCCCATTTTGATTTATTTGTCTATTATTGAAAAATTTTATGTACATTTGCCGTTTATAAATACGGACCATCATTATCAACTTAAATTATTATCAATGACTGGATTAACTTTATTACAAGCCGTAGCGGATTACACTGCTATTGGAAAAATGGGTGCTGCAATTGGCGCAGGAATCGCTGCCGTTGGAGCCGGAATCGGTATTGGAAACATCGGAAAAGGTGCATTGGAATCTATCGCACGTCAACCTGAAGTATCAGGAGACATTAGAGTTAACATGATTCTTACGGCAGCTTTTATTGAAGGTGTTGCTCTTTTTGCTATTGTTGTTTGCTTATTAATTGCTACAGCATAACAAAAAACAAAAAATGTCTTTTCCCGCGGTTGGCGGGAAGACATTTTTTTTATTAGCATTAATTTGTTGAATATAAATTAGATAACAAAAAAAAGTGAAATTATGGAACTGATTACTCCCTCTTTTGGAATGTTTTTTTGGATGTTGATAGGTTTTGGCTTACTGTTTTTTATTTTAGCTAAATTTGCCTGGCCCTTCATTACCAAATCTATTGCAGAAAGAGAAAAACATATAGAAGAACAGTTAGCAGCTGCTGAAAGTGTTCGGCAAGATATGAGGCGCTTGAAAGCAGAACATCAAGAGTTGATTGAACAAGCTAAAGAAGAAAGAGACCAGATTCTGGCTGACGCACGTAAAATGAGAGACACACTCTATGCAGATGCTAAAGAAAAATCCAACAATGAAGCACAGGCAATCATTGAAGACGCCAAAAAAACGATCTATTTTGAAAAAATGAAAGCCGTTACGGAAATAAAAAATGAAATTGCTAATATGTCTATAGAAATTGCCGAGAAATTGATCGGTCAAGAACTCTCTGATAAAACGAAACAAGAAAAACTTATTTCCGATTGGATTCAAGAATTAGAGGTTAAATAGTACTACAAAATGATGGATAATAGTACTTTGTGTAATGATGCTGTAGTCAAAGAAATAGCAGGTAATGAAGTTTTGGTGGAGATGACTATCAAAAGTGCTTGCGATGGATGCCATGCTAAATCTGTCTGTATCTCCTCACAACGAAGAAATGAATTAGTAAAAATAGATAATACTGCCCATACTCCCTTGAAAATTGGTGATTCTGTAAAAATTGGAATTAAACAAAGCATTGGTAATCAAGCCATTTTTATCGCTTATGGGTTGCCTTTTGTGGTTTTGTTTGTTTTTTTTATTTTGATTTCCGTAGTTTTTGGAAATGAACTTGTCGCTGCTCTCATTGCTCTTGTCGCTACCGGACTCTATTTTGCGCTTTTAGCACTGTTTAACAAAAAAAAAAAATAGATAAAAAATTCGTTTTTTATCTGATTCAAGAATAGAAAATAATAATAATACCTTTAAATAAAAAAAATAATGAAAAAAACTACTCTTTTCTGTTTTATTTTGATGTTGTCGTTTGCTGTTTCAGCACAGATTAGCATCGGAGGAATGCCTTTAGGTTTCTCCAAAAGTTCCGAATTATCCATCCATAACATTCCGTTTGTTATTACTCCTGTATTAGATTTACAGGCTATTGCAGCAGAAGATGTACAAAATGAAGGCGATGTTACTAAAATTGGGGTTAGATTTGGTATTGAACATGCTGTTAATTGTGGCTTAACAAATTCAGGGACATGGAGTTATTTGAATGATGGCAGTAAAGTGTGGCGTTTGGGTATAGAATGCCCCGGTGCTTTATCTATTAATCTGATTTTTGATCGTTATCATATTCCTGATGGAGCTACGTTATATCTTTACAATGAAGATTTTTCTTCTTTATTAGGAGGATTTACCTCTTATAATAATCAAGCGGACTACTTTTTTGCCACGGATATCCTTGTGGGGGATAGAATGATTGTTGAATATGCAGAACCTGCTGACGCTGCATTTGAAGGAGAACTTCAATTATCAACTATAGTTCATGGCTATAGACCTACTTGGGGTAGTGAAGGTAAGTCTTTTGGAGAATCAGGCAGCTGTCAAATCAATGTTAAGTGCCCAATAGGAGATGAATATGCCGACCAAATCAGATCTGTATTCGCTTTATATAGTGGCGGTATGGAACTCTGCTCAGGTACTATCCTCAACAATACGGCACAAGATTTTAAACCATTTGCTTTAACAGCTAACCATTGTTACAATGCCGCTTCTAACCCGGGAATATGGGTATTCCGTTTCAATTGGCAAAGTCCGGTTTGTACACCCAGTCAAAATTCTACTTACCAAACTATGACCGGAGCGGTTAAACGTGCTACTAAACCTACCAATACCAGTGGTACAGATGTCTGCTTGGTAGAACTTAATCAGCCGATTCCCGACAGTTATAATGTCTATTATTGTGGCTGGTCAAGAGCGACTACCGCTACTGAAACGGGAGTCTGTATCAGTCATCCAAGTCTTGATATTAAAAAAATCACACCGGCAATCATCTCTTCTACCAGTCAATATGTAATAGGTTGGAAAGCTCAATGGCAACAAAATGCTTGTACTGAAGGTGGATCCTCAGGTTCAGGCTTGTTTGATGCCAACCATAGATTAATAGGTCAAGAATATGGTGGTCCCTCTTATTGCGGAGCTGGTACAAGTCAGATGTATGATGTGTATGGCAAATTTGATGTTTCTTGGGAAGGCACAAATGCTGCTAATCGCTTAAAAGATTGGTTAGACCCTATTGGAGCTGATCCTGAATATTTAGATGGTACAAACAAGGTCTTGATTACTGATGCCGAACTCTTGGAAATTACAGTACCTGTGGAAGATACCATTTATTATTCAACTACGCTAACTATTGCACCTAAAGTAATGATTAAAAATGCCGGCAATGCAACGCTCAGTCAAGCTGTTATCTCCTATTCCATAGATGGTGGTGCTTCAACGCCTTATACTTGGACAGGATCATTAGCTTCTTTACTCACTGCTGAAGTTACACTTCCTGCTTTTACTCCTTCTGTAGGACATCATCTTTTGACCGTTACCATAGCTGTAGAAGGGGATACTATTTTAACCAACAATAGTAAAACCAAAGCCTTTGACTATATAGATGACTCTTCTATCGGCAATATTAACTCCGAAGAGTTGACCATCTATCCCAATCCGGCTTCTTCGATATTAAATGTTAAAGGTATTCAACTCTATAACATAGAGATCTACACCCAAACAGGTGCTTTAGTGAAAACCATCAACAATCGTAATCAATTTACTCAAATAGATATATCAGATTTATCAGAAGGCGTCTATTTTATCAATGCTACCGATCATCAAGGAAAACTATTGAATAGAAAATTGGTCATTGTGAGATAATACAAATATAATCGTTTTTTATATGAAAAACAAACAGAATAATAGTCAAATCTTTAAAAAAAACGTTTTCATCGGAGGTGGAGCTGCGGTACTCATATTAGTGGCTTTAAGCATCATTTGTTCGTTTCTGTGGTTTAGAGTTGACCTGACCAAAGATAATAGGCATTCACTCTCTCCGGCGACTGTTACTCTGTTGAAAAATTTAGAAGATAAGGTTTATATTAGGGTCTATTTGGAGGGTGATAATCTTCCTGCCGACTATCAAGTATTTGCGAAAAATGTTAAAGATATTCTTCAAAATTTCAGAAACTATTCTAACAAAGTCTTCTTTGAATTTATTGACCCTGTAGCGGGGAAAAAAAATGAAGAGATAGTCTCCATTCTGGGTGAATTTGGCTCTAAAGGGCTGAAACCTATCCCTGTAACTTCCGAAACCGGTAGTGGTATCACTACGCAATGGATTGTGCCGGGGGCTATGATTTCATACAAAATTAATGAATATCCGGTTACTTTAGCGGTTTCTGATCCGGGTGGCAACGAACATTGGTTGACCTATTCTACCCAAGAATTAGAGTATAACTTAGTGGCTGCGATCCGAAATTTAGTCAATAATCATCGCGGCAATGTGGCTTTTATTGAAGGTCATGGAGAGTTGGATTTTATTTCTACCTCTTGGATTACTTACCAACTGAAAAGATTTTATAATGTTGAAAGAATTACTATAGATGGGAAAATCAATAGTTTAAGAAATATTGCCGTTGCCGATTCTGTGGAACAGACTATTAGAATTAGAAATAATAAATATGACGCTTTAGTCATTGCACAACCTACTACCGCTTTTAGTGATTATGATAAATTTATCATTGACCAGCATATTATGCGTGGCGGTAAAGTGTTATGGTTGATAGATGCTACTACGGCTTCTATTGATAGTTTTCAACGTAGTCAAGAGCTGTTTTATACCGCTCGGAATCTGCGTCTCAACAATCTCTTTTTTAAATATGGGGTAAGATTAAATGCCGATTTATTGCAAGACTTAAGTTGCCAGAGTATCCCTATCAGTACCGGTTTGATTGGAGACCAACAACAGTACAAATTTATCGCCTTCCCTTACGCACTTAATGTCGTCAATTTTAGTTCTCATCCCATTTCCAGAAATATAAAAAGTGTCAAAGCAGATTTTGTAGGAAGTGTTGATTTTGTTGGAAATCAAGATCTTAATAAAACAGTATTGATGACCTCCTCCGACAGAACCAAAATTGTGCCGGCACCCTCTATTGCCACTTTAAAAACGGGATTAACACAACCTAATCTTCAGGAATTTGGCTACCAAAATATCCCAATTGCCGTTTTAGTAGAAGGCGTTTTCCAATCTGCTTTCGATGGACTACTACCGATAGAATTTGATACGGTAAAATCTTTTGGTTTTATTAATCAAAGTCCCCCTACACGACAGATTTTTATCTCCGATGGGGATTTAATTCGTAATCGTATTGATCGACAGAACGGCCAACCGTTGCCGTGCGGCTATGACATCTACACGCGCACTATGTACGAAAATAGCGATTTTATTATCAATTGTATCAATTATCTTTGTGCAGATGACGATTTGTTGACCATCAGAGCTAAAAACTTTAAAATTGGTACGTTAAAAGCGGAAAAAATTAGAAATGAAGGAACTAAATATGCCATCATCAATATTGCGGTTCCGCTTTTTATCGTTATGATTATGGGCATAGTCTTAAATGTGCTGAGAACAGTGAAGTATTCTAAAAGAAGAAAAGCATGATCATCTCTTCTGATTTTACAACACAAGCTATACAACTGTTTGAAAATCAGTACCAAAAAAATCATGTCTATCGTTTATATTGTCAACTACTCAGAGTTAATCCCAATGAAATAGACAGGTTAGAAAAGATTCCTTTTTTACCTGTCTCTTTTTTTAAGAACCATCGTGTTGTAACCGGCGATTTTGTCCCTGAGAAGAGGTTTCTAAGCAGTACTACTACGGGAGATACCCATTCAGTACACGAAATTAGATCGCTCGCCTTTTATGAGGATAACTGTTTAGACTGTTTTTCCTCTTTTTATGGTCATCCTTCCGATTATACCTTTTTGGCTTTACTACCCTCTTACCTCGAACGCCGTGACTCTTCACTGATTTATATGATGAATAAGTTTATTACCGTTTCCGGTAAAAAAGAGAGCGGTTTTTTTCTCTACAATCACGAAGAATTGTATCACACTTTAATACAATTACAAGCTAATAAACAAAAAACAATTCTTTTTGGAGTTACATACGCTTTATTGGATTTTATAGAAAATTATACTTTGGATTTTCCGGAACTTCTTGTTTTTGAAACCGGTGGCATGAAAGGCAGACGACAAGAGATGGTGAAAGAACAGGTGCATCACTTGCTGATGAAGGCTTTCAATGTCGATGAGATACATTCTGAATATGGCATGTGTGAGTTGTTTTCGCAAGCGTATAGTAAAGGGAACAATCTCTTTGAAACACCTCCTCAGATGCAATTCCTATTACGAGATATAAAAGATCCGTTCGACCTCTCTTCCTCTATAGAATCGGGCGTGATCAACATCATTGATTTGGCAAATAGAGACTCTTGTGCTTTTATTGCTACCGATGATTTAGGAAAGAAAAATGGAAAAGGCATAGAGATTTTGGGAAGATTGGACCATGTGCCTGTGAGAGGGTGCAATTTGCTTTTAGGGTAGTGATTAGTGAGTTTGAATTAATATTAATAAAAATAAAATATCATGAATGAAAAAGAGTTACAATTGTTAGGGTTGAAAAAATTGATTGGGAATACGCCATTATTGCAAATTGATTACAAATACAAAGGCACTCCCCGAATCATTTATGCCAAAGCGGAATACTACAATCTTACGGGTAGTATAAAAGATAGAATAGCTTATCATATTATGCTTGAAAGCTATAAATCAGGTACTTTGACTGCTGATATGCACATCATGGAAGCTACCAGCGGTAATACAGGCATCGCTTTTTCTGCATTAGGAAGAGCTATGGGGCACGAAGTTACGATTTATATGCCCAATTGGATGAGTGCTGAACGCATCAACATTATGAAGAGTTTTGGAGCTAATATCCGTTTGGTAAGTAAAGAAGAGGGCGGCTTTGTGGGGAGTATTGCCATGACTGAAGAGGCTAAAAAACAAAATCCTAACCATATTTTCTTACCACGTCAATTTGATAATTGTGCTAATTCGGATGCTCATTTCAAAACTACAGGGACTGAAATAGTAGCTCAACTGCAACAGATAAACAAAATTCCGGATGCCTTTGTAGCCGGTGTGGGTACCGGAGGTACGGTGATGGGCGTGAATAATTACCTTAAAATCATTAATCCTGAAGTCAAAGTATATCCATTAGAGCCGGCAAATTCACCTACACTCAGTACCGGTCACAAGATTGGCAAACATCGTATCCAAGGTATTTCGGATGAGTTGATACCTTCTATTCTTCATTTAGAAGATTTTGACCATATCATTCAGACTGATGATGGTGATTCTATTATTATGGCTCAAAAATTTGCTTCCCGAATGGGTCTTGGTGTTGGGATTTCGTCAGGAGCTAACTTTTTGGGTGCTGTCATAGCCCAAAATATGCTTGGAGACGATAAAACGGTGGTAACGGTTTTTGCAGATGATAGCAAAAAATACCTCTCTACCGACTATTGTAAACAAGAACCTGTAAAAGAGGATTTCCTCTCTTCAGATATTGAATTGGTGAGGATTTCGGCGATTTAATCTTCAGAAAAGCAGAAGACAGAAAGGCAGTGTGAGAGGTTAATGTTATTGTTTTTATTA
>JAITTF010000165.1 GCA_031287215.1 Bacteroidales bacterium | reverse complement strand
ATAAAAAAAAATATTTTACTATACTTCATAATTTATCCACAAAAAAAAGATTCTATTTTTGAAATAGAATCCTAAATACAAAAAATCCAATTAAATGGATATGAAGAATGAATCAAAGCTTGTTTTTATTATAAATTACAAGCCGGCACAACCTGTAAACAATTATCACGAATAACCGCGATAGGACGGTTGTTGCGAATTTTAGTGGATACTAAATTCTTTGAAGAGGCTAAAAGCCCGTTCATTACTGCTAATCTAACTTTCTTTATCTCTTTCTCGTACATAGTTGTTATATATTTGATTGTAAATATCTTTTTCAAAAATCTCTTCTTCTTGTCCTTTCACTTTGGTCATGATAAGTTTCGGTGAGTTGTCTGAGTTGTCGAAGAGCATCACGTTGTCGCATATTGCTAAAAATTCTTCAAATAGATATATGAGTCCCATTTTATAGCGTCTTTCTATTGTCTTTTCTGCTACATTGTGCCCTCCTTCTTCTACTCTCAACTTTACCCGCTGTTTTGCCAATTCGCCACTACTGAGCCAAAAGTAAATGAGTGTTACCACATACCCTTTTTGCTGTGCCTGCAGTATTTTGTTCTTGTAAGTAAGTGCAGATAGTGTAGTTTCTACAGCAAAATTATCTCCTCTGTCTATCAAGTCCTGAATTCTTTTTGACAAGAGTTTTCCTGCTTGATACATGACCTTTTCGGGTTGGAAAGGAGAAATCCCTCTGGCTATCTCATCGGCGTTTACAAACTCTTTACACTGAAGTATTTCCGGTAGTATATAGTATGCCGCCGTTGTCTTCCCCGCTCCATTACACCCTGAAAGTATGTACATGTTTTTCATAACTCAATTAGACACTGCAAAGATAATATATTTTTTTAATATATCATAAAAAAAGTTAATCAAATATCGTTTTTTTAGGTAATATCTTGATTTTTAACCAGAAAAAAATTCCGTTTTCTGTTAAAACTGTTCTTAAAATTCTATTTTTTTAGGAAAAAATCTTTTTTTAACAACGTTTTTTAGGAAAAAAAGGTGTACTTTTGTTTTTTTATTCGCAAAAAGTTAATATAATTAAAAATACTATGACGGACATCCTTAAAATTACACACAAAGATTTAATTAACTTTTTGACTGTTAATAATGAACCCCCATTTAGAGCCAAACAAATTGAAGATTGGCTCTGGAAAAAAGGAGCTACAGACTTTGAAGAAATGTCCAACCTGTCTCTCTCTTTTAGAGAATTATTGAAGAAGCATTTTTTTATCGGTAAAATGATCATCCAAGACGAAATACGTAGTAAAGATAAAACTACTAAATTTGTTTTTGAGTTGTCTGATGGTTTGATGATTGAGGGCGTGCTCATTCCTTCTTATGATAGAGTTACGGCTTGCATCTCTTCGCAAGTAGGCTGCCCCTTAGGCTGCCTCTTTTGTGCTACCGGTACGATGGGCTTTAGAAGGAATTTACATTTCTCTGAAATTTACGGTCAATATATGTTAATGAATGCAAAGTCTAATGAGCTTTTTGGACAAAATATCACTAACATTGTCTATATGGGCATGGGCGAACCGTTGCTCAACTACGAAAATGTGATGGAGTCTATCGCATTATTGACCTCCAAAAAAGGGCAAGAACTTTCTCCTTCTCGCATTACACTCTCAACGGCAGGCATTAGTGACGGTATTCGTAAATTGGCTGATGATGGTTTTAAACCCGGTCTTGCTGTTTCGCTGCATACCGTTACTGAAACCACAAGAAGTAGCATCATGCCTGCCAATAAAAGCAACTCCCTCTCAATGCTCCACGAAGCGCTTCGTTATTATCACCAAAAAACCGGAAATCGTATAACCTTTGAATATATGATGCTCGACGGCGTTAATGACTCTTTGCTTGATGCCGAAAAATTAGCCATCTATTGTCGGACCTTCCCTGTAAAAATCAACTTGATAGAGTATAATAATGTTGACAAACAGTTTGTGGGTAGTAGTAATGATAGAATTGATCATTTTGTGGACTGCTTAGAAGCTAAAAATATGGTGGTCAACGTGAGAAGAAGTAAGGGTAAAGATATTGCCGCTGCTTGTGGACAATTGGTAAAAAAAAACGCTAAAAATATAGCTAAAAAAAGCTTTGTAGTGCTTTTTATGCTCTTTTGCTCTTTTTGCTCTAATTTTTTGTTCTCTCAAAATGATAATCCCTCCAAAAGCACCCTCAAATTAATAGAGAAGGCTTCACAATCCTTTAAAAAAGGAGACTTTGAACAGACCCATAAATTTTTAGATAAAATTTTGGGAAAAGATACGCTGTATGATAAAACCTATATCCTTAGAGCTGAATTATATACCGTAACATTAGAGGCTGCAAAAGCGGCAGATGATTATAACCACGCCATCAGATTACAGAAAACCCCAAAATCGATGCTCTATTTTAATGCCGCTACAGAAGAGATAAAATGTGGACGCTATGAGGCTGCTTTAGAGCATTTTAATAAATCTCTTCACAACGGGAACTCTCTTTTTTATCAAGAAACTATGGAAAATATGGAAAATTGCCGTTTTGCTATTGAAGCTCTGAAAAATCCGGTAACTTTTGATCCGGTCAATTTGGGAGCTAATATCAATGCTGAAACCGATGAGTACTTAGCGACACTTACTGCCGATGAGATGGAATTTATCTTTACGGTACGCCGCCCTAAAGATGAAAAAACTATCTGTGATTTTTGTCTTACGGAAGAGGATTTTTATTTTAGTTTAAAAAAAGAGGGTCTTTGGCAACCCCGACAACCATTGTCAAATCCGGTAAATACAAGTTATAATGAAGGTGCTCAGACCATCTCTCCTGATGGACGTTATCTCTATTATACTATGTGTAATACCGATGTTGGATATGGGAGTTGCGATCTCTATTGGTCAAAAAGAATTGGCGACCGCTGGTCAAGACCCCGAAATATGGGCAATGTAGTCAATAGTCAATACTGGGAGTCGCAACCGGCAATAGGTCCCGATGGCAAAACCATCTATTTTGCCTCTAATCGCCCCGGCGGCGAAGGTGGTATTGACCTTTGGAAAACAGAAGTCGTAGAAGAGGGCGTCTTTTCTACTCCCGTGAATCTTGGAAAAACGATCAATACCAAAAAAGATGACACGGCACCCTTTCTTCATGCTGACGGAAGAACACTCTATTTTGCCTCTGACGGTCGCCCCGGAATGGGCGGCAAAGACCTCTATTTTGCTACCTACTTAGATCATGATACTTGGTCTGAACCCCTCAACCTGGGCTATCCGATCAATACTCCTGATGATGAGGTTAACATTGTAATCAATGCCCAAGGCAATAGAGCCTATTTTGCGTCCGACAAACCGGGTGGTTTTGGGGGACTTGACCTCTACTCTTTTATCTTAGATGAACATCTACGCCCTATTCCGGTAACCTATATTAAAGGTAAAATTGAAGACGCTCTGACCCATCAGCCCTTAGAAACAACGCTTGAAATGATTGACCTTAACAATCATAAAACGGTAACTTCCACCACTTCAGACCCTATTTCAGGTGAATTTTTGGCTTGTATCCTCACCGGTACCAATATTCTGCTTAATATTACCCATCCCGACTATCCTTTCTATTCCGAAAATTTTCAAATTGACAAATCCTATTCCAATATAGAACCATATTTAAAAGATATTCAATTAGTTAAAGCTAATATTGGAAATACTTTTGTCTTGAGAAACATCTTCTTTGAATTTGATAAAAGCACGCTGAAAACTGAATCTTATACAGAATTAGATCTATTAACAGCCTATTTAACCAACCATAAAAACCTCTCTGTTGAGATTGGCGGGCACACCGACAATCAAGGAGGTGATGAGTATAACCTGCAATTGTCATTAGAAAGGGCAAAAACGGTTTATCATTATCTGATTACTAAAGGCATCCTTCCTTCCAGATTATCTTTTAGGGGTTACGGAAAAACCAAACCAATTGCCGACAACGAAACCGAACAGGGACGCGCTACCAATAGACGTACCGAGTTTAAAATTGTTGGAAATTAGGGAAAACCAGCATTCTATCAAACTTTTTCCTGACTTCGACAATGCGCCCCCCAAATCATTATTATTTCCATTTTGCCCAGAATGTTCCTCTATACTTTTTGAGAGAAAATTTATGTATCTGTGTATAATTGAAAAATTTTATGTACTTTTGTTGGTTTGAAACTTATAGCTCTAAATTTTTATGAAACAATTCTTCTTAGAACATAAAAAAGATCCTTTTTTTGTAGTTTTTATTGCAATTATTGCAATTTTATTGTTTGTAATGCCTTTTTTGGCGAAAAATGCAGGCATGAGTGGAGACGAAGAAGTACACTTAAAGCAGGCTGAAAATGTTATTAATTATTACTCTTCCTTTGGAAAAGATACTGCT
Source organism: Bacteroidales bacterium (assembly GCA_031287215.1). GTDB lineage: Bacteria > Bacteroidota > Bacteroidia > Bacteroidales > WCHB1-69 > JAGVVH01. The sequence goes on along the minus strand of JAITTF010000165.1, from coordinate 2,122 downwards.
GCTTTGGCTTTTAGCCCTGAATGGAATTTACCACAATATGGGCAGGCGGTGGACAATATTGCCAGTCTGGTAGCACGCATTATTCATGCTGATGATGTGATGATGGTAAGACATGTCGTTAACGCTCTCTTCGGTTGGTTGGGTGTTTTAATTGCCGGTTTGATCTGTTTTAGAGTAAGTAAAAAGTGGAGAGCGGCACTTATTGGTTCTCTATTTCTCTTTCTATCTCCCCGTTTTTTGGGTCATTCTTTCAATAATCTGAAGGATTTGTCTTTTGCCACCATGATGTTGGTAGGAGTCTATTTGATTATCGTTTACTGCCAAAATTTTCCTAAAATAAAGAAATCTCTGATCGTTTATTTGGCTATTGCTGTTGGTTTTTCTATTGCCATTCGTGTTGGAGGATTATTGTTAATCCCCTATTTTGGCTTGTTTGCAGCGGTGTATTTTGTTCAACAATACTCTTTTAAGGGGTTGTTTGTAAAACCTACCAACAAACTTTTTGGAAAGATGGTCTTACACGGATTGATTATTCTTGCCGGGGGTTATTTAATCGCTATGTTGTTGTGGCCATACGCCTTAGTTAGTCCTTACGAACATGTAAAAGAGACCTTTGCTTCCATGTCAAGTTTTGGTATTGCTCTTAGACAACTTTTTGAAGGTCAACTAATTTGGTCAGATTTACTGCCATGTTATTATACCCCGAAATATATTTTTATGACGATCCCTATTGCGGTCATCATCGGTTGGATTATTTATCCATTTTTTGGCGGTTTGAAAAAAGAGAATAGATTTCCTACTTTTGTACTCTATTTTGCTTGTATTTTTCCTGTTTTTTGGTTAGTTTATAGCAATGCTAATGTTTATGGAGGTTGGCGTCATGCTATGTTTGCTTACCCTCCAATGGCAGTCATCGCCGGATTAGGGTTCAATGCTTTGATAGACTTTTTCAAAAATAAATATGTTAAAATAGGGCTTACAGCTATTCCTTTCTTACTATTAATCAACCCTTTAATTCATGTCATTAAAAATCATCCTTATGAATATGTCTATTTTAATGAATTAGCAGGAGGTATGAACAAAGCTTATGGAAATTATGAAGGTGATTATTATTATCACTCTACACGGGAAGCTACACAATGGATTATCAATAACGCCGAAAAATCGGGCTTGGAAACGGGTGATAAAATTAGAGTTGCTTCGTGGCACATCGCTTCGGTAGGATATTATCTGAGAAATGATACCGCAAAATTTGTAAATACTTTTTCTCGTTGGTATGAAAGAGGTAATAATGATTGGGATTATGCAATTTTTGTAATTACCGGTATGGCTCCCGACCAGATCAAAGGGGAACATTTTCCACCTAAAAATACCGTTTATACCATCTTCGTTGATGATAAACCAATCTGTCTCGTCCTCAAAAGGGATGATAAATCCGATTTAAAAGGATTCCAATACAAACAGAAAAATGTATTAGATAGTGCCGCAATGTTCTTAAATATGGCACTTGAAAAAGATCCTTATAATGATGCCGCTTTAATGAATTTGATTGAGCTATATTTTCAAGTCGGTCAAATAGACAGTGCTAAAAAATGGATCGATTTTGCTTTAACTTATCTACCTACAAATGAAACAATTAACTATTTTCTTGCACATTATTACCTGATTCATAAAGATTATGACAACAGCATTAATACGTTGAATTTTATTATAAAAAATAATATCAAATTCAAAGGAGCTTATCACCTGTTGTGCAATAATTATCTGCAACAGAACAATCTTAAGATGGCTGAAAAGACCTTACTCCGCATGATTGATATTGATCTGCTTGACGACCAGGGCGTAAAACAGTTGATAGAAATCTATAAAGCTCAAGGCATGAATGATGCCATGGCATACAAGAGACTCTATAAGATTATGGAAAAAAATTTTCTCAAAAGGGGCAAGAAAACAGAGGCAAAACTTTATGGAAATTATGCTCGACAGATAAGATAATCTGGTTATGTTTCACAAAGTATGCTGCATTACACAAATCCGAAATTGATATAAAAGAAAGCTAAATCGAAGGCTTTAAAATGATTGAACAATTTTTTGGAAAAACAACAGGTTTTTCTGAATGCCC
>JAITTF010000148.1 GCA_031287215.1 Bacteroidales bacterium | reverse complement strand
AATGTTGAAATATCAGACTGTTTCTATGATATTTCAACATTTTTTTTTGTAGTGGATATTTATTGGGGGAAAGTTAGGTTATTAGATATAAAAATAGGAAAAATAATATTTTGTAGCAGAATGTCGGGGTGACAAGACTCGAACTTGCGGCCTCTACGTCCCGAACGTAGCGCGCTACCAACTGCGCTACACCCCGTTTCAAACAACAAAGAGGCTCGCTGTAAGCCTCTTCAACTACGCATTGCGGAGAGGGGGGGATTCGAACCCCCGGTACCGGAACCGGTACGACAGTTTAGCAAACTGTTGGTTTCAGCCACTCACCCACCTATCCAAACTTCTATCGGTCTCTCACATTTTTGCGGCTGCAAAGATACAAAAAAATTGATAATAATACCCCGAAAAAAAATTATTTTTTCGGGTCATTCCGTAATATCCTGAAAATAAAATAGACAACCAATATCGTTACCGGAATCTGAATCAATAACATCAAAATTAAAGCTATACTACTCATGATTTTCTTCTTTTGGGGGTTGATAATGATTCTTTTTAAAAGCAATAGTAACTAAAATACTTATGATAATAAAAAGAAATACAAGATACAGTAATGATAATGAAGTATATAACGAATCATTGTAAAATTTTCCACTCGCAATTGGGGTTCCTGCTTGTACTAACTCTTTTTCTATTAGCAGCATTTGGTCTTGCCCTGATAGTTTGTATTTTTTTACATAACCATACTCTTCCATCTGCTCATTAATGCAAGCAAATTGTGCATATTGATCCCCATAATAGTCAAAGAGCCCTTGATAATATCCACTTTCTTCTAAGTAAAGGGTGTCGGCGACCCACTTTTGGTTATATCCATCATGATTAGTAAACCTTCCAATCAAACTTGTCTGATCTAATTCCCAACCGGTAATACTTAGAGAAGCCCAATTGTCATCTTTAGGTTTAATAAGAGCAGCAACAAAAATGACAATTAATAGTGCCGGTGTGATAAATTTTAATACAAATTTTAAAAACTTAGGCAATCTAATATCTGCCCCTCTATTAAGCTCTTTCCATCCTTTATCGACACCAAAGACCCACGAAAAGAAGATGGTTTCCATCATGGCAAAAAAGAACAAGGATATTGTCCCTGCCCAATAATCATATTGGTCAAAAACACCATTACTATAAAATAGCACGGTTGGCAATCCCCAAAGAAAAATTGCGGAACCTACAATGAGGGAAGATTTGTTTTTAGAAATATGAAATTCATCTTGCAAAAAAGCCCTTGCCGGCGTGCACATCGCCACTGAAGAGGTAATCCCTGAAATAAAAAGCAACCCAAAGAAAGCTACACCGGCTATAATTCCCATAATAGGACCCCATTTGGCAAAAAGATAAGGCATAGTCTGAAAAGCAATTCCAAATCCCCCTTCATTTGCCACTAAAGCCTGTACACTATCTAATCCCATAAACCCAACAGAAATGGAAATCAGGATCGTACTCCCTAACACAATTTCTACAAATTCATTGACAAAACAGGTAGATAAAGCACCTAAAGGAATGTCTTCATCTTGTTGCATATAAGAAGCATAACACTGTATGCAACCCATTCCTACCGACAACGTAAAGAAAATCTGTCCAGCCGCCGCTAACCATACTTTTGGATCGGTGAGTGAGTTGTATTGTGGTGTCCACAGAAAATTAAGCCCCTCAAGACCCGAAGTTATAGCTCCTTGGTCTCCTGCTTGAATCGTTACCCCTTTGATTGCCAAAAACACACCAAAAAGTATCAGTAACGGCACACCCCAAGTAGCCAACTTCTCTATGCCTCCCTTTAATCCTTTAGATAATATCCAAACATTGAAACACAAACATAAAATAAAGGCTATAATATTCTCGTATGGAATGCCATCAGGAATTTTAGCCCCCTCTATATAATCATTAAAAATCTGAGAAACAGCGCCTTGCGTTGAACCTTGAAAAGTGCCTGCAATAGTATGATAAACATAGGTCATAGTCCAACTTTCTAAATAGCAGTAGTAGGAAGCAATAGCCACAGTAGAAAAAATGCCAAAAACACCTACATAGCGCCATAGCGCACGTTTTGTAAGGCTTTCAAAAAGAAATGGAGGAGAATGTTGCCCGTATCTGCCTCCCGACCGACCGATAGTCCATTCTACAAACATAAGGGGTATTCCTAAGAGAAGAAAGCAAACGATATAAGGAATAATAAATGCACCACCCCCATTTTGTATGGCTTGAGCAGGGAATCTTAAAAAATTGCCAAAACCAACGGCATTGCCTGCCATTGCTAATACAATTCCTATTCTACTGCCCCATGCTTCAGGATTTTTTGCCATAAGATCTTGTTGTGTTTAGAAGTGCAAAGTTACAAAAAATCATGATATATTTTTTCGAATAGCGACAAACTTATTAATTTTTGAAAAATGAAAATAAAAAAATGTTTTGTATCACTTTTTTTTCTATATTTGCAGCGTAGTATCGACTTATTAAAATAATCACTATTTTACAGAATGAGTATGGCTTATTTTTTTTATAAACAAATAAAAATCAAATACATACAAGTTTTGTTCTATTGTGGGGTATTAAATCATTAATTATGAAAAAAAACAGATTTTTTCTTTCTCTTATTATAGGAATTTGTTGTTTAACTTTTTTTTCCTGCAAAAATGAATTGGACGTACCTCCGGTATTGGAATATGAAGGTTCTTCGAACCGTACAATAGCCCAATTGCTTTCATTGCACACAGTGGGGGGACCTTATACTCTGATCGAAGATACTCTGGTCATTCAAGGCACTGTAGTCTCTTCAGATCAAGAAGGAAATTGTTACAAATACCTTATGATTCAAGATGAAACAGGCGGTATAGAAATTCTGATCAACAACAGTTCTCTTTACTCAAAATATCCTATTGGTCAAAAAGTTTTTGTCAAATGTCAAGGATTAGTTCTTTCAGACTATAACGGTCTGATGCAGTTGAGTTGTGTTTATAATAATGCTACAGAGAGGATTCCAACACTAAGAGAATCTGAGTTTATTTTCCGTAGCGGTCTTCCTGGCAAAGAACCTACACCCAAAGCAATTGCAAACTTGTCTGACATCACTGAGAAAGACTATAATACATTAGTAAGAATCGAAAATTGTTCTTTTATAACTCCGGGAGTGCCTTTTGTACAACCAGGTGAAAATAATTCTAATCGAGATGTGGATGCGCATGGCGCTACTATCGTTATGCGTACCAGTTCGTATGCCACTTTTGCCACGCAATTGCTTGGGGAAGGTAAATTTGCTATTAAAGGTTTATTAACAAGATTTGGATCTACAAAACAAATTATTATTCGTTCTTTGCAGGATATCGAATTTATTGCTCAACCGGCGATCCTTTATGAGGCAAACATGCATCAGGATCCGTTTAACGCCGGTTGGACAAAATTTAATATTGCCGGACTTTCAAATTGGAATTATCTTAGTGTTGAAAGCTTTAAGGGCTTTGCTATCAATGTATCTTCTGGTGTTAGTAACGATGATTTTCTTATTTCTCCAGTTCTCCCTACTTCAGGAACTAAGAATGTAAAATTATATCTTACTCACAGAGTCCCAGGCAATATGGGGAATAGTACTAACATGAAGCTATATTATAGTACTGCCAATCCTTCCTCTTCTTTCAATATTTCCGATTGGACAGAGATTCTAACTAATGACACCGATTTTCCTTCAAACTTTGAAGAAAAGATATTCACTATATCTGATAATATTACCTCAAGTCCTAATTTTAGAATTGCATTACGATACAATGATAATAGAGGAAGTCAATGGTATATCTCTGCGTTTTCGATTCAAGGATTTCCAATAGCAATAGAATAATTTTATATCAATATGAAAAAAATAGTTTGTCTAATGTTTACGATTACTGTTGTATCGTTATTTTTGTCCTGTAATAAATGGGATGAGCCGGAATATAATATGCCTGTTTTTGAACTACCTGAAGGTAGTTATTTAAGGACTATTTCTTATATCAAAGAATTACATACTTTAGGAACTATACCGGCTTTAATTCAGACTCCTCCACGAGGCGATATTTATATATCAGGATATGTAGTCAGTTCAGACGAAGGTGGCAATTTTTTTAAATCTCTTGTAGTTCAAGATGCCACCGGTGGAATAGAAATTAGAGTCGATAAAACGGGTCTTTATAACGAATATCCTGTAGGACAGAAGGTTTTTGTAAAATGTTCAGGTTTGTATATTGGAGATTATGGGAAGTACCCTCAGTTGGGAGTACTTTACAACGTTACTCAAGTAGGTCGTATTAATACTTTGCTATTATCTAATCAGATTTTTAAGGATTCTTTGCCTGACATCAAAAGAATGTATCAATATTTGGGAGCCGGTTATGAAAAAGGGCAACCGGTAAAAATAACTTCAGATGCAGATATGGCAGCTCATATAGGACAATTAGTCATGATCCCTGATTGCCACTTTGACGCTGCTGTGGCAGGAGAACCTTTGGCTTACAACGATATAGATTTTACGAATAGAACAGTCTATTTTGGGAATACCTCTATATTTCTAAGGACTTCTTCTTACGCAAAATTTAAGAACATTATTTGTCAAGATAAACCGTTTACTCTGTATGGTGTTATTTCTGTCTATAATAGTGATTATCAATTTACATTGCGAACAGGTGCTGATATAGATTTTCAAAATGGTGGAGCCATGCAAACGGTTCAAGAATTTATTTTTGACGCTTCTTCTTTTAATGTTGGCAATTGGCGTGTAAGTCATCCTGAAAGCAGTTCCAAATGGATGTATGTTGATTTTGACAACAATAAATTTATGTGCCATCTTTTGAAGAGTGATGATGTTTGCGATGATTGGCTTATCTCTCCCCTAATTAATTTCACCAATTATAATGATATTTCTTTAGTGCTCAATCATACACTTTTGCTTTCAGGGAGTTTGCAAGATTATTATCAAGTATATTATTCCACTACTGATAATGGCTCTGATTTTAATGAAGCCGATTGGCATCCGCTGAGTATGCTGACATCATTTCCAACTTCTTATGCAGAAAGCAATTTATTGACCCTGTCAGGAGTTGGTAACTCCCCTTTTAGAATCGCAATTCGTGCTCACAAATATGCAGCACCGGTTATTAATAGGTGGGATATAAAAAGTATTAAAATTGTGAGATAATATTGAAGTTTACTTAAAACTAAAAGGTTACTTCACTCAAAGAGAAAGACGAAAAAACGTATGAAAGATATATTTTGTAGTATTGATGTTGCTTTAGAAGATTTTAAAGCGGGGAAGTTTTTGATTGTAGTTGATGATGAAGACCGTGAGAATGAAGGGGATTTCATTATTGCAGCAGAACATATTAATGCCGAGAAGGTCAATTTTATGATGTCCAACGGTCGAGGAGTTTTGTGTACACCCATGACCGAAAAACGATGCGAAGAGTTGCATTTGCCCATGCAAGTAGCTCATAACACTTCACATTTAGGAACTCCTTTTACGATTACTGTAGATTTATTAGGTCATGGATGTACTACCGGAGTCTCCATGCACGACAGGGCAGCAACGATTAAAGCTCTTGCCAATGCGGATACTCGTCCTGAGGACTTAGGTCGTCCCGGACATGTAAATCCATTGCGTGCTCGCGAAGGTGGCGTGCTCGTGCGTGTCGGTCATACAGAAGCTACTGTTGACTTATGCCGATTAGCAGGATTAGCACCCGTAGGAGCCTTAATAGAAATTATTAATCCTGACGGCACTATGGCAAGACTCCCTCAACTATTAGAAGTAGCCAAAGAATTTGACCTTAAAGTAATATCTATTAGAGATTTAATTGCTTATAGAGTAGCCAAAGAAAAATTGATTGTTAAAGAAGAAGAAGTTTCA
>JAITTF010000130.1 GCA_031287215.1 Bacteroidales bacterium | reverse complement strand
TGAAATTTCTCCTGCTTATACCATATACGCAGTTGGTTTATACAACGTTAAATTGGAGGCTGTTACTGAATATGGTTGCGAAGATATACTCGAATGTATTGAATGTCTAAGAGTGTATCCTCAACCGGATGTAGATTTCGTACCTATTTTGATTGGGGATAGCCTTTCAGCAGTAGCAGCTTTAACACTACAAACTTTCAAACCGGATCCTGTAGTGCTGTCTATCAGCAATGGTGATAAAGTGTTATTTTATAATACTTCAGACTCCTCCTTTTTGCATGATGGTGAGGTTAACCTCACTTGGTCATTCGGAGATGGTGCAGAAAATACGGTAGATTGGTCGCCTACACATGAATACAGCAATTGGGGAGACTTTGAAGTGGTACTCGCATTAGAAACCGATAAAGGTTGTATCTCAACGAGATCTCATATCGTGATCGTAGAAGAAGAGTTGGAATTTCCTAATGTCATTACACCTAATGGAGACAAAAAAAATGATGTATTTGCCATCAAAAATCTCAATACAAATTTAAACCCTGAAGATATCTACCACTATAGAACCAATAATATAACAATTTACGACCGTTGGGGCAAAAAAGTTTACAGTGCTGATAATTATAATACTTATATGTCTAAAGATGGAGAATTAATAATAGGCGATAAGTTCTTCGATGGCTCCGGTTTAAGTGATGGCACCTATTACTTTACTTTTAGTTACAAGAGTCATTATTATAATAAAGAATCTAATTTTCACGGCACTTTCACCATATTGAGAGGAAAATAATTCACAAAAAAGATAATCAAAAAAAAGATGGTAACACAATTTTAAGTTACCATTTTTTTTATTTCCAATAGCTTTCAACAAATTCTTCAACCTCTTCCTGAGAATAGTTACAAAAAGTTACATGTCCCATTTTTCTATTATGGGCTGCGATTGCTTTATGATAATCGTGGATGCACATATTGGGCAGTCCTGATGTCATCAACTCTTTAATACCGGTAATATGTTGACCGAGATAGTTGACCATAATTGTGGGTTGTAAAAGATCTGTTTTTCCGAGTGGCATGCCGGCAATAGCTCTTATATGCTGTTCAAATTGGCTTGTCAGGCACCCTTCAATGGAGTAATGCCCTGAATTGTGAGGACGGGGTGCCATTTCATTAAACAACACATCCTCATTTACGACAAACATCTCGATAGCTAAAGTCCCCACAAAATTTAAACTCTGCATCATGTTGATCGCCATAGTGGTTGCCTTCTCAATAACGGTTTCTGAAACTGGAGCCGGAGCAATAGACATAAACAAAATATTATCTTTGTGTATATTTTTCGTAATCGGTAAAGTGGTCAGCTCGCCGTGGATACTTCTGTTAACAATAACACTAATTTCGCAATCAAAAGGAATGAATTTTTCAAGGATACACTCTTTATGTCCAACTAATTGCATTGCTTTTTCCATATTGGAATCATCCCGTAAAACTACTTGTCCTTTGCCGTCATAACCTCCGGAACAGGTTTTTAGCACTACGGGATAAACCAATTTTTTAATGCCTTTTTGCAGTTCATCGTTGTTGTTTACAGCACAATATGCTCCAACGACAGCACCGGAAGACTCGGCTGCCTGTTTTTCAATCACCCGATGTTGAGATAGGTAGAGCGGCATCTCGCCTTGTGGAATATTATATTGTTCTTTCCATTTTTTGACTGAAGTAAAAGGCACATTTTCAAACTCATACGTAATGACATCCGATTTATGGCAAAGTTCGCCTACTCTTTCATCATCATCATATTGGGCAACGATCATCTCATCGGCAACAAAACTACAAGGACATGCTGCGGTAGGGTCTAAAACTATTACTTTAAAGCCCAATTGGTGAGCCGCTTCCGTCATCATCATGCCCAATTGTCCTCCACCGATAATGCCGATAGTTTGTATTTTATTTTCCATCAAGAAAACATTAGGACATTCATGAGTCCTGTCAAAATACATAATCAGATTGTCATTTTGTTCTTTTTGCATATCAATTTGATGTTAGTGATTTATTAATTCAGAAATATAATCTATTGCCAAAAACATTCTTGGGGAAACGATGTCCATCCAGCCTGATTCGATAGGAAATACCTGATGATTTTTGACGGCATTTAACTCTGAATAGGGAAAAGAGGTACAAAACTGTTCGTAATTCTCTCTCCTGATGAAGATAAAATCAGGATTTTCTTTAAACAGAAATTCTCTACTAATACTCCAACCGGTAAGATTTAATCCTATATTTTTGCCCCCTGCCAAAGTAATAATATCGTGAATATGAGAATTTTGAGGAGCAACGTAATCTCCTCCTTCTCCAAATCCCACCATATAACAGACAGTAGGAGCTGCCGTGTAGTGTTGAACCACTAAATGATAGTGATCTATTTTTTGCTGAAAAATTTCGATTTTCTCTTGCGCTAAATCTTGTTGATTTAATATCTGACCCAGCAACTGAATAGAATGCAAAATATCAGCCACATGCTGCTCTGCTTTGAGTGCTATTACGGGGATTTGTAGGGACTCTATTTTCTCTACATCCTCTTTTTGCACAATAGAGCCAATCAATACTAAATCGGGATGCAAATTCAAGAGCTGTTCTATGCTAAAATTGTTCAGCCCCCCTACTCTATCAATTTTTTTTGCCGCTTCAGGAAAATTGCAAAAATCGGTAACCCCTACTAATTTTTCTTCACTATGCAACAGATAGACCATCTCTGTGATGCCGGGAGAGAGTGAAATGATGCGCTGCGGCTCATGGGATAGGACTACTTCACGGTTATATGAATCTTCAATAGAGCAAAATTGAGCACGTTGTTTATGTGAATTATGATTATTACATGATACAATGACAGCAAAGAATAAATAGAACAATATTTTTTTCATGATTTATTAAAAGAAAAAATACTTTATTTTACTCCGTAAATACATACTTAATGATATTTGCTCCCATTTGCAAGGCTTTTGTGCGGGTAGCGTCTGAATCGTGATGCACTTCAAAATCTTCCCAGCCATCGCCTAAATCACATTCAAAAGTAAATAAACAGACCATGCGCCCCTCCCAAATAAGCGCAAATGCCTGTGGTGGAAGATTATCATGCTCGTGAATCTTGGGTAAGCCATTTGGAAAATTATATTTTTGATGAAAAATGGGATGCGAAAACGGCAACTCAATAAATTCCAATTCAGGAAAGACCTTCTTCATCTGAGGAAAAATAAACTGTCTCAAACCATAATTATCATCAATATGCAGAAATCCGCCCGAAAGCAGGTATTTTTTCAAATTGGCTATTTCATCATCCGAAAAAACAACATTGCCATGTCCGGTAGCATGAACAAACGGATAGTTGAAAATATCGGGACTCCCTACCTCTACAGTAGCATATTTAGGGTTTAAGTTGGTGCCTAAATTGGTATTACAAAACTTGATAAGATTGGTCAATGAGGTCGGATTGGCATACCAATCGCCACCCCCTCTATATTTTAACAATGCAATTTCCTGTCCCAAAGAACAAAACACCATTCCAAAACAAAACCCTACAATAAAAACAACTCTCTTCATGCTAAATTCCTAAATTTCTAACTAACTACAAACCACTAATCATTAATCATTAACCACTAATAAGCTCCTCCCCATTTTCTCAAAAACCATTCAATACCAAACAATAAAATAATGAAAATAAAATAGATAGGTGAGTTTAACATCATTTTATAGTTCTTCTGATAGGAGACTATCGGCTTTATATGGTCATTCTCTTTAATCACTTGTTCGATTTGATGCATCTCTTGAGGAAGATAAAAGTTCCCTTTGGTAGCATTGGAGATCATTTGGAGTATATCGTGATCAGCTACTAAATTGGCAGTCTCCATGAGCATTTCTCTAACTGTAAATTGACCATTTTTAGTATATCCTTTAGTTCCTAATTTGGTGGATGCCTGCCATTTATAGTTTCCTGAAGGGAGTTGTCCTAAGTCTAATTCATAAGCTAAATCTTTCTTTGAAAAACGATAATCATAGGTATTGTCAGCAGGATTTGTCAATACAAGTTCAATATCCGGTTCATTGATCAACTCATAACTGTCATTGTAAAGAGAGGCGTCAAACACAACGTTTTCATTTTCATTGAAGAGTTGTTTGGCATTGACTCTAAAAAAACTTTTGTCGTTCTTGACCGACAAAAATTGAACGGTTTTTCCGATAATTTCATTAAAAGCATCAAAATTGCCCGAAACCTGATAATTATGCAGTTTCCATTGCCATAAACCGATACCCGTGATGACACCGATTTTGGAATTATTAATGTCGTTGAAAATAAAAAGAGGATAGGAGGAGACTACACTGTTAATTTTCTGATATAGAAAGGTGTTTGCAGAGACCGCAGATTTATATTCGCCAAAAAAGGTGTGTAAAGGAGGAAAAATTTTGAGTAGATTCTTAGTCTCTTCAGAAAAAGTAAAAGAGGTGAAATTGTCAT
>JAITTF010000106.1 GCA_031287215.1 Bacteroidales bacterium | reverse complement strand
AGATTTCCTTTACGATGTTTTATTTGGCAAAAGTTAAATGCTTTTGCCCTGATGGAAGACCAGGATTTCCGGAAAAGCCCCCGGCTTTTAAACGAATTTGAGCAAATTGTAGCCGCCGTAGATAAACATAAGGGCATAAACGGCCCGTTCTTTAAAGAGGCTTGGTCCGCCCTGAGGGATACCGGGAAATTTCTCGATATCAGCGCCCAGGAATCGGCGCTGTTCGCGCTTGTTCTTGCCGCCTCGGGGGAAGAACCGGTTTCGGCAGGGGGAATCGCCAAACGGATCAACTGTAATTATATCCAGATAGCAAAATACGGCGCAGCGGCTATTGGAACGGTATGGTGTTCTGCCGGTGATACATCCCGCCGATATGGTTGAAATACATAAACGATTAACACAATTTGTAACAGACAAATATCCGGGAGCAAAGGTTCGCCGCGAATGGCCAATCAGCCTTCGTGAAAGCGGCAATCGCCTTATGCAGGGCTTTATTGATATGCTGCTGGAGTTGGATAATGGCTTTGTGATTATTGATCACAAGACCTTTCCGGGCGCTCACGCTGAGGAACGTGCACGGGAATATGCCCCCCAGCTTGCCGCTTACCGCCGCGCGGTTGAGGCTGCGGCTGTGGAAAGCGGGACAGGGAAAAAAGTGCTTGCCGCTTTGATACACATACCGGTTGTCGGGAAGGTATATGAGGTGGGAGGGTAAGGTGAGGCATGATGGGTATGAACAAGTTGTTAGCCTATGACATGATGAGGCGGCGTAGGAAGACACATTGCGTATACTTTTTTGGTGATAGTCGGAAATAGGGTTGATATCAACTGTTTATCAACCCTTTTCACAAAATAACGCTATATATAGTGCCTTTTCTATTTATATACTACTATATGTATGGTTATCTTGACCGTCAAGCCTTATTCCGACTATCACCACTTTTTTATACACTCTTGTGAGTTTCAAGGTCATTGGCTTGACAAAAATGTAGGGAAATGGTAAAAAAAAACCAATATTTTTGCTTGCAAATCCACTATTAGCGTGATATAATTACAGTCAGAAATGTTATTAAAGGAGTTTAGATAACATGGTAACAAATAAACCCCCAATTGATGGAACTGTCTCGCCAAGGGATAAAGATATATATGATTGTTTCATCGAAGCCGCAAACGAACTTACAAATGTGACTTTTACTATTGCAAACGGAAACGGAAGAGTAGGTTCCCCCCCAAAAATCGACACAGATGATAGACTTGTAGTGCTTTTTTTTACCACCAGTATGGACGAATACTTTAATTTCAGAGATGCTAATGGGCAGCTTAGCACACATACTGGTATAGCTGCGGCTAGATGGCCTTACTGTTTCAGGTAAGTTTGACAGTCAATTTTAACATAGTTAACAAAAAGGATAAATTTTTTGACAAACTTGGAACAGCTTTCGAAATTGGAACAACCAATTACGCCTACTATGTACTTGGTAAAAACAGAAACAAAGACCTTCAACCTGGCGTGGTGAAAATTAATGGTGAGCCATTAAAAGAAGCTATGCTGGAAAATCCATCAAAATCTGATATTACGGCTGGCATAAAAAAGGCACTCGCAGAGATTATAAACCCTACAGAAAAAGTCCTCTCTGAAATGGGTGTATCAAACCACAAACATCTGACAGAAAAAAAGGAGTATAGATAACATGAACTCAGTTTCTCCCCCTCCAATTGAATTTGATAAAACTATCTCGCAAATAGATCGGGATAGATATCAAGGTCTATATGACTGTTTTATCAAAGCCGCAAAGGAATATGAAAAAGAACATGGAACCACTTTTATTATAGGAACAGAGAGACGTTGCCGTCCTCACTTTGAAGGTAACGGTAACGGTAGAGGTGTTATTGTTACGTTTTTTACGGAGAGTATGGACACATCATTTAATCACTTGGGGTTTAATATCAATCAAGAAAAGCGGACCAGAGCGCCTTACCATTACTGGTTTAATACTCAACTTGCTATGCAAAGAGTGGGAGTAGGCTTTGGATTAGTCTCTAGTGCTACAACTATAAATGAGTTGAATAGGATTCTTGAAGCAAACAAGTGGAGCAACTTCAGATTTGAAAGAGCGAATCAGGGACCTATTTTGTTGAAGAATGAGGTGCCAATAAATGGTCGTGAATTATCTGATGTTACGGCTTCCATTAAAGCTGAACTTGACAATATTTTAAAAAAATCAGAAGAAGGCCTCGCTAAATTGGGTGTACAAACCGGCCAACATCTGACGAAAAAAAAGGAGTATAAATAGCATGCCTCTAACAATTGAAAAAGCGACAATCATAGTAAGAAAAATACAGGAAACATTTAGAAATAATGACAACCTTGTGCCTGTGCAAGGCTTTAACAAAAAACCTAATCAAGTGGAGTGCTGGTGTAGGGAGGATGATGAAGGTTTGCATTTCGTTGTAAGGTACAAACTTAGAGATGATTCATGGTTGTTTTGTTGGCCTATTCCTCTTAATAAAACCAAAGCTTCAACGAGAGGGTTTTTTGAAGAAAAGAGGGACAGGCTTTTAAGAGAGACATCTTTTAAAGATAATCATCAGTTTCCGCCTATAAAGGGTAATGGGACAACAAAGCGGTATGAATTGGATATTAGTGTTAATCAAAGTCAATCTGAAAATGACTTGATTAATGACATAATTGATATATATATGGTATCATCTAAAATTCTGGAATATAGGAGCAAAAAAACTTATCCAAAGGTATAAGCAAAGGAAAATATGGACAACTCCCATATAGGCAAACAAATAACGCAATATTTTTTTAACAAGTACAACAAACCATCTGATCTAAATCTTGACTTGACTCAGGCTTGTAATCTTGAAGAAGAAAGAATGGCTGCTTATCACGGCAGGGAATTATTAGAGCTGATTCAAAATGTTGATGATGCATATTTGGAACTTTGCGATGTTGATAAATCAAAAATTGGGCAAGAGGTAAAATGCAAAATAGAATATAAAAACAGTATATTAACAATTTCGAACACAGGCACGTATTTTACAGCCGATACAATAAACCGTTTATGCCAAGGTAGTGTAAGTGCAAAGTCCGGTAAATATATCGGTAATAAAGGCACTGGTTTTCGCTCAGTTCTTAATTGGGCAAGGAATAAATCAATAGAGATTCACTCGGGCGAATTTCATATCAGGTTTTCAAAAAAGTATGCAGACGAGCAATTTAAAAATATCGAAAAGGAAACAGTTATACAAAAACAAATTAAACTAAAACCTAAATTGTATTACCCCATTCTTTCTGCTCCGGAAGACATTCTGAACTATAATGCCCAATCCGAGTTTGATACTGTAATAAGGATAGAAATTGACGATAATACCCAAAATGACAAACACGGAATTCTTGAGCAAATTGATGAATTTGATTCCAATATCCTGCTTTTTTTACAGACAATAACTGAAATTGAATTTTCTACAGACAAATTCACTAAACCTTTCAATAAAAAATATGAAAAAGAAAATATTGTAACTATTACAAAAAATGATAAAAATGAACCGAAACATTATTTATTATTTAATAATTATGATAACTCGCCCGTAATTCAACATGAAAATGAGGAAAAGGAAATTCGTCTTTCTGTCGCAATTCCTTTAAAAGATGAAGCAGATGCCGATGATAAATATAAATTATATTGCTTTTTTCCGATTAGAGATGCCGTTTGCCCATTTCCCGCAATTTTACATGCAACCTTCCTGCTGAATCAGTCCAGAGATTCAATTGTCACAGATGCTTTGAACACTAACGAAAAGGTTGTTCAGGAACTTTTAAAATTTTATGTTTATATCGTAGAAAAAGAAATTGCAAAAAAACAATACGACAATTTAGCGGTTAAGCTGTTAACACCAAACACTATTAGCGAAAATAACTGGAAATTTGCATCTGATTTTGGAAAATTTAATGTTGAAAACTATTATCTTGACTTATTGAAAGACAAGAAGTTTTTACAAACGGTTAACAATGAATATATTGCAATTATTGACAATCCAAAACTATTCGACTCATTTCCTGTTTTTTTTAACGGAGCATCCTTTAGTAAATTACTTAAATGGCATAGATCTACAGTACATGATAGACTAATCAAGATTTTAGCCGTAAAAAACAATAAAGATTTGGATTATTCTGCAAGTGAATTATGTAAGATAATAAATTCACTTACAAATTTATCAATAAAAAAACAGGTTACAGCGTTTGACTGGTGGCAAGATCATTTTGGTAATACTAAATACCTGCCTAATTTGCTAAAAGATGACAATAATAATTGGCTGCAATACGGTAAGGAATATTATTTTCTCTCGGGTCAACAGTTAAAAACTCCAAGTTGGGTTAAAAATCCATTGCTAGATAAAGAATATCAGACAGAATTGTTTGATTACTATAAAAACGATACTGATATTAAAAACTCAATGGAAAATTCAAATGACCCAATAGAAAGAGTCTTGGCAAGAAGCGACAAAATCAAGAGTGTTGATTTTAAATATAGTGACCGTTCTAATATAATTTTATCAGTTAATTCATCTGTACAGGATAACTATCAGCATTCGATTGAATTTATTGAATGGTTGTGGAAAAATTATAGCAGCGAAGATGATGGCTGGTCCCCGCCAAGCGGCAGTCCCGAAAGCCCGACAAACTATAGATTCCCAACCATTGATAAAACAGTGCAGAATTCCAAAGCATTATTTTTTGGCAAAGAATATAAAAACGATATTGCAATTTTTCTTTTTGCTACTGATGAATATAAAGAATTCCCTCCAGCTTCAGCATTTAATGTTAAGGATGATGAAAAAGAACGATTTAAAAATTTTATTGTAAAGTTTGGAGTTTTGAATTACCCAAAAATTGAAGATAGCATAATAGACCCTGAAGATGATTACAAAAAAATTGTTATAGAAGATACACTAGAACCTTTAGGTACAAATAATTTATCTACGGGAAAATGGAAATTAAAACATATTAAAAACCTCAAAAATATTTTATTGAATACACCAGATTATGTGATTATTAAGTGGATATTACAAGACAAAATGTTTTATAATGCCTTAAAGGATTCCTATTCAGGCAATATTGAATACAAATTTGGACGTGAAAGAGATTATAGGATTTACTATCAAAATATTCCTAATTATTTTATTCATATTTTTAAAAATACAAAATGGTTGGAAATTAATGGACAAAAATTATCACCTAGTGAGTGTTTGAATTTTGGAACTAACACTAATAAATTCAGCAAATTATTGCCGGTTATACAGGAAGATTATTTCAAGGATATTGCAACAAAGTGCAATACCACTATTTCACAAGTCAAAGAAGTTTTTGAGTTTTTTAAACTCCCCAAGAAAATAACAGATTTACCAAATCATATTTTTTATGGCTTATTGTTAAAATTACCTAAAAATGATGCAAGTGGTAACTTAATGAAAATAATTTATCGGGAGATTGAATTACCTGAGTTTA
>JAITTF010000011.1 GCA_031287215.1 Bacteroidales bacterium | reverse complement strand
GTTTGCATAAGAATCATCAGGAAGGTCAGGATAAGAAAATGTATATAATACTTCCCCATTTTTCCACACTCTCGCAACGACATAGCTTCCATATATAACGCTGCTATATAAATATTCTTCTCCTCCCACATACACATCATCTCCATCTATAAAAATAGAAAATGCATTAGACCTATTATTAGATAGATCATACAACTGTTCTCCATTTTTCCATACTCTGGCAGATTCTATTCCTGGTCCTGTACCTCCTGGTGGTGGTTTCGACTCCCATCCTACAACATAAATATTTCCGTCTGAGATACACATGTTCTGCACTCCTGCAGGAATATTGGAATGCGATAAAGAGTATAACTCTTCCCCATTTTTCCACACTTTAGCGGCAGCATTACCCATATAGAAATACTTTCCACCTGACATATAGACATCTTCACCATCAATAGCTAAACCTCGTGCATATGCTCCAGCTATTGTATAAAGTTCTAATCCATTCTTCCAAACCCTTGCATCTCCAACATAGGAAGCATTTTCATTATAAATAGTTGAAACATAAACATCTTCACTATCTGTAACTATAATATTCCAAGGAGCTATATTATGAATACCATCCTTAATAGAGAACAATACTTCTCCATTTTTCCATACTTTACTATAAAAATGAATAGAATCATCAGAAGCATAGCCTACCACATAACAATCATGTTGTGAAAATAATGGTGTTATCAGAGTTAGAAAACTAATAAATAAAAAAATCTTTTTCATATTACAATCTTTAAAAGAAGCATAAGGAGCAAGGGCAAAAAATCATTCTTACTCCTTATACTTCAATATTTAATTAACGTTTGATAATTTTACCAGATTCTAACAAAATACCATCTTTATACACAGAATAGATATAAAAACCTGCTATTACTCCACGTGTATCCCACACCCATTGACCTTGACTGCCTGCAAGTAATTTAGTTTGGATAGTAGTCCCATTTACAGCAGTAATAACAAGTGATTTCTCTCCATCCATATCTCCAAAATTCCATTCAAACTCACAGTAGGTATCCGCAGGATTGGGTTTTATCTTCATAAAGAAGTTGTCAAACTTATTGTCAGTTTTATTTGAATTAGAAAAAGTTAACCTCTTAGGCTCTACATATTGAATCTCCTCAGGGCAAATATCGTAAGTATAACATAAGATATTGTCGGCAAAACTCTTGGCAATACCGGAGTGCGCATTAGAAAAATCTACTAAAGCAGCTAATTGAAGAGAATCTAATTCATAAACAGAGACTTCAGCATTGTGTAATGTTGCACGATAAAGAATATAATCCAAAAAATCGGTAATTTCATCTTCATAATACTCTACATATTTGGGATTATCCAGAAGACTGTTAACCAGATCGTAAGCGGCAGTATATTCGTGTAAGGAGAGTTGGTCGGTTGCCAAAGCAAATGCATCAGAATAGGTGCCACGTTCTGACCATCTTGCAGTTACATCGGCACTATGGTCTATACTATCCATAAGCATATAGCCTATATAATGGTTGAGTGCAACATTACTTTCGGCAGAACTTGCTGACAGTACTGCTTCCATAGAAGAACGAACTGTCTTTATATCTCCATTTTCTTTGATCAGATTAAGCATATAAGTAGGGAGCGGATTAGGGATGTCATAAGCAAGAAGATCCAAAAACTTGCCATCTTTTGTGGCATCAGGATTGGCAAGACATACCTCCAAGTACAGGGCTTGTGGCAATAAGTTATCATTGGCTACTTGTATCAAAACCTCTTGTGAAAGATATGGGGAGGTACTCATGAGTTCTTGTCTCAATTTCCACACATCATCACCCCATGAACCTTGTACCTGATTAAGCAAATCTTCGGTACTGCCGTCATCTATCAGGTTGTTATATACATATTCCATAGCATTATAGGCTTCATCGGCACTTGCTTGTGTAGTAAGCAACTCCTCAAGATACGACTCTTGAGCAATGCTGCCCGTATTAATTTTAGAGGGGCAACTATTGGGATTGCTTGACCAAGTACTAATAAAATTCCAATGAAGAGTGGGATTTTCACGAGGAATAGCAGGATTGTAGTAATAGTTGATCCCAAATTGAGTCTCATTATAAAAATGGTAATCTTTTGGATTTAAAGAAAACGTATTACCGGCTGAATAGTCGTAAAAGTAAAAGTTGCCATGATTATATGCACCTCCCTGATTCTGTCTAATACCCGAAATCTGTGGATATTCAACCGAACATAATACTTCCACATCTCTAACACCACTATTCTCAAATTGATTGCAGAGAAATTGAAGTCCTGTCTTCCCAGATATGTTACAATTTCTATTTTGTCCCACTAACCTTTGTCCTACTGCAAGATCTTCAAAATAATTTTTATAAATTTCATTATCATCAGCTCCGCTATTTTCTACATAAACACCAATGTGTAAATCAAATGTATTGGGATATAGAGAGAAGCTATTTTCCTCAACGCGATAGTCTTTACAGGTCTTCAGTTTAACACCGAAAGCCTCGCCTGCAGTATAAGGATCCGTAGCATAACCTATTTTAAAGATATTTTGTAATATCCATTCATTATTCACACCACTGGCTTCGATGCCTACTCTATTGTTTTCAAAGAGGGCTTGGGTTACAGAGAAGGTGTTGGAGGCTACGCCGTTGTTTTCGGCGAGAATGGCTCGGTCAAAACCGCTAAAATAGGACCGCGTAAGATACTGCTCCGGACAACTTTCTCCAAGTTGTATCATAATATCACAATTAGATTTTACTGTAAATCCGGAGTTGTGCGCACTGATGCCTCGCTGCGGACGAGTTGCATTTTCCTTGATAAAGTTACAAGATTTAAAATTTACGCCTTTAATTTGTGTTAAATAGACCATACTTTCATTCGCATTGAGATTGGGTGCATCAAAGTTTTGATCAACCTTAAATAGACAATTTGTAAAAGAACTATTGTTGGTGGTATTGTTTGTGGCAGTAATACTTACTCCTATCTCATTATTAAGAAAAACGCCGTTTGTTGCAGATATCAAGCCATTGGCAATCGTATTATTATGAGGTACATTAATACCTATACGCGCTTTTTCAATGGTAGCTTTTTTAATAACATTATTTGATGCAGTCCTTTGCAACATGACAACAGTACCTCGCAATGTCAAATTAGTAGGATGACCTTCTACCACTACACCTTGCCAAAAGGGAGCTATACATGGAGCCAAATGCCCGCCATTTAGTCTTAATGTAGCTCCCTGTTTCACTGTCAATTTGCCGCCGGTAGTCATAAAATAGACGTTCCCTTCTACCGTAAGAGTTACACCGGGATTTACGGTAATAGTACCATACACCATTCTGGGAACATCTTCTTCCCATGTAGTGTTAGCACTTATAATGTAATTGCCCCATATATTTTCAAACCAAATAGGATCATTACCATCCGTAACGCCTACCGCATCCCAAGCCCTTTTTATAGCACTTACGATCGCAGTATTATTTGGAAATAGATAAGTTGCTGCTGCAAGAGTAGCTACTCTTACATCGGGATAATCAAAATTGGGATAGCCATAAAAACCATTAGGATCATTAAAATTGTTCATTTCGTGAATTTGTGTCCTGTACACAATAGATGCAGCAGCATCCCAACTAATTCCTGCAAAGGGTTGTTCGCAATCTAAAGATACTCCATTAATTAAATAATAAAACCATCTTGTAAAAATGCCGCTCTTAAAAGTAGCACTTTGATATTGCCAGTCTTCATCAGGAGCATAGTGGGTAGCAAGAGCATCTCTTGCATAACTATCATTCGGATTTGCAATATTGCGAAAACAGCTATAATTTTGATCTGACCCAATACACGGCAATTCTCCTATTTTCCAATTGTTAACAGCATCAGGTACATATTCGTGCTCCACAACTATTGCCCATATATCACTAAAACCTTCAGCCAAATAACTAAGGTCAACATTTGACATGCCACTATTTAAAGCATTTCCTAACTGAGACGTAAATTTATCTATACCATGTGCATATTCATAGGCAATAACGTCAATTGCAGTCATGTATGAAAATCCATTGGCTCTGCGTCCAAGTTGTATGAGACCATCACACATATTAACTTTGGGAGGGATGCCTTGATCACAGTTAAGAAAATTATACCATGCCGAACTATTATAGCCAATGGTTTGGTCATCTACGATAACCTTTAAGTCTCCGGGATGTGCAGTATCATTATTGAAACTTTCTCTGCCAAATTTGTTCTTAAAATACAATCTTGATTGATGAGCACCCCATAATGCGTCTTGTGCATGTTGGTCTATATCTTGATGCTCTGCGATTGTCCAATCATTATCAGCATCATAATATAAATGATAATATGAATAGCTTTGTCCCATTGCTTCAGCTAATTCACTTCTTAATTGATATTCATTCAGATGAGGAAGACCTGCTCCTCCTAAATTCTTATAAGTAAATATATCCGTTTTATTGCCATAATAAAAAGTATTTAAATTGGCTTGATAATAATATATCGTTTGTGCTTTCACCGTAGTAGTTGCAAATGCAAAAAACATGGCGAAAAATATGAAATATGTAAATTGTTTCTTCATAGTAATTTATTTTAGTTTTTGGTTTTTAATTTTGATTTTTTTTTTGCCGATAAGCAAGGGAAAATTCCACTCGTGATCTTCGTCTCTCGGCACCAACGAAGACCCGAAGAGTTGAAGTTATTCTTACAGATAAACCAGATATATCCGGCTTTTTGACTTGGTAAATTATAACAACTATTTTGGTTAAAAAATAATAAATTATCGCTTGAAAATAAATTTTTCCATATAAGGTACGTAGGTATGATATATATGTGTGTGTGTGTGTGTGTGTGTGTGTGTGTGTGTGTGTGTGTGTGTGTGTGTGTGTGTGTGTGTGTTTACACTTTTTTTTGAGAAAAACAAGCCCAAAATCGTTAAAAATTCATAAAAGTTACGCAAAACTAAACACTCAAATGCAGCAAAAGAGTTTTCTCTTTTACCTTGCAAACAGCCTAAAATTGCGCTTTTTTTCATCTTTTTTTATTGTTTTGTAAAGTGTAAATATCGTTCAAATAGTACACGCCAAATATACGAAAAAAAATAATAATAAAATGATACCGTTTAAAAAAAAATTGTCTATTGAATTTTGGAATAAAAAAGATTGTTTTATTAGATAATTTATGCAATTGATACAATACAATAACAGACTATTCGATACTTATCATTACCTTTGCAATATATAAAAATCGGAGTCCAATGATAATGAAACCATTAGTTACCAATAAAATAAAGCATGGTATTGGAGTAATTATTTTGTCCATCATAGCTTATTTTATATTTTTTTCTTGTCAAAACAAGCAAAATTTGCAAGATAAAATGATTTTTAGGTATAATGAATCAAGTGGCATAACTTCGTTAGACCCCGCTTTTTCTTCCGGGCAGTCCACAATATGGGCTTGTCATCAACTGTTTAATGGGTTAGTAGCATTAGATGATTCTTTACATATTGTGCCTGCAATTGCCAAAGGTTGGAGTATTAGTGCTGATGGGAAAAGTTATACTTTTATACTGCGTAGTGATGTATTATTTCATAATACTAATTTTTTTCCGTATAAAAAGGACAGAGTAGTTATCGCTTCTGATTTTGTTTATAGTTTCAGTCGTATTTTAAACCCAAAGGTAGCCTCCCCCGGTGCATGGATTTTCCAAAAAGTAGCTACAAATGAGAAAGGTTATGCAGCTTTTGAGGCAATCAATGATACTGTTTTTAAAATTACACTTAAAGAGGCTTTTCCTCCCTTCCTTGGCATACTGACTATGTCTTATTGTGCTGTGGTGCCCTACGAAGCGGTTGAACAATTTGGAAAAGATTTTCGAAAAAATCCCGTAGGTACCGGTCCTTTTCAAATGCAACTCTGGAAAGAGGGGGTAAAATTGGTACTGAGAAAAAATCCAAACTATTTTGAAAGAGATACTTTAGGCAATCCCCTGCCCTATATAGATGCGGTTTCTATCTCTTTTATAGTGGATAAACAATCTGTTTTTATGGAATTTATGAAAGGATCTCTCGATTTTATGTCAGGAGTTGAAGCTTGCTATAAAGATGCATTACTGACTTCCTCAGGGGAACTAAATCCAGAACATGCCCATCATATCTACCTCATCAAAGGTCCTTATCTGAACACAGAATATTTAGGTTTTAATCTTCATTCCGAAGGAAGGGAAATTAATCCAATGTTAATCAAAGAGGTAAGACAAGCCATCAATTATGGTTTTGATAGAGAAAAGATGTTGCTTTATCTGAGAAACAACATCGGATTTGCTGGAATTCATGGTTTTATTCCCAAAGGGATGCCTAATTTTGATTTTGAGGGGATAAAAGGATATGATTATAATCCTGAAAAAGCTGTACAATTGTTAGCACAAGCCGGATTCCCTTACGGTAAAGGGTTGCCGCCCATTTCGGTATCGATTTCTGCTTCCTATTTAGATATCAGTCAATATATTCAACATGAATTGAGTAATATTGGTATTCAATTAAAAATTGAGGTCTTGCAGGCTGCGCAACAGCGACAAATGATGAGGAGTTACCGATTGCCTTTTTTTAGGGGTTCTTGGATTTGCGACTATCCTGATGCAGAAAACTATCTATCTCTTTTTTATTCAGACAATTTGCAACCGCTTGGCTCCAATTACACCCATTATACTAATTCCTATTTTGACTACATCTTTGAAAAATCACAAAATACTTTTGATGATCGGCAGCGCGGGCTTTTCTATACACAATTGGATTCTATTTTGATGGCAGATGCGCCGGTAGTGGTTCTCTATTATGATGAGGTCATTCGTTTTGTACATTCCAATGTAAAAAACTTAGGGACTAATCCCATTAACATGTTGGATTTAAGAAGAGTAACCATAGAAAATGATTAACTGTTTTCTAAATCTAAAAGATATTTTTTCATTTCCAAACCGTCGGCATAACCGGTAAGAGTGCCGTCAGCACCGATCACCCGATGACAAGGAATAACGATCATGATAGGGTTGTGATTATTAGCCATACCGACTGCGCGACAAGCTTTATCGTTGCCAACTACCATAGCAATTTGTTGGTAACTCTTAGTCTCTCCGTAAGGAATTTGCATCAATGCGTGCACACTTTTTGTTGGAATACAGTACCTTGCGGGTTCAATGGCAAATCAAATGTGTGAAGTATTCCCTCAAAATAGCTTTGCAACTGTAGGCAAGCAGATTGCAGCAAAGGGGTCTCTTTTGGTTGATAATGTGCTCGGTTTTGGAGAGCAATAAAAGTAATTTGAGATGCATTTTCTCCAATATAAAGGTCTCCTACAGGAGATTGGAAAACGGTATAAAATGGCATAAAAAAATCTCTATAATTCTTTATAAACAGGTTTACTTTTACCCCTTAATCACCTTCTTGATCACTACCTTTTTATCTGTCATTTCTATTTTAATCAAATAAAATCCATCGGATAATGAAGAGATATTGAGCGTCAACGTCTGATTGTTGATCTCTGATTTCGTCATCACAATACTGCCTTTCAAGTCATAAACCGATACAGAAGCTATAGATTCCATACTGCTAAGCTGGATAACATCCTGAGCCGGATTAGGATATAATAAAATTTCAGGAAGCTTTATCGCTTGTTCCGTAATACCATCGGTAGCAAAATTGACCAGTGTATCATCCGGAATGAGTGTGCCAAAAGCAGGGAATATGATGTTATCAATCCATGCGCAATCAGAGCCGTTGGATACACTATAATCCTTAACATACTCAAATCTAAAGGTGTGTTGACCTGCCGGGACGGGAAACGAAACTTGAGACCAGGCTACCGTACCTGACAGTTCTTCTTTTGCCTCATCATCAATAAAAAACTTAAAGAAATCGTAACCCTGTTCCGAAGATACTTTTCTATAAAAAGAGATAACATCATCATAAGCTACATTCAAAGAAATTTGTAATATCGAGGTATTATTATCTCCCAAATTGGAGGCTGAACGAGCGGAATAAGCTCCTGCGTAGGGAGCAGAAGAGTTGATACTCCAAGGATGAGCACCACTATTATTCCATGGATATTGAAGAAATGTATTACTTTCAAAATCTTCCATCGTTTGACCTATCGCAAAATAGAGGGTGTCCAATAATTCATATTCACCTTTTTTAATACGATAATAGAGCGGATAAAGGTCTCCATCTTCTGTTGTTGAGGCAAAATGAATGGTATAAGTACTCTGAACGGGCATACCTACAGCCATATTGGGGATGACATACAGCGTAGAATCTATCATTATTTTGGTGTTTTGAGAAATTAAATTGACAGAAACATTCGATATAGCTTCATGTCCTATATTAATATCACTAATAGTAACCGTAAAAGATTCTCCGGGATTAATAATATGATCCTGATTGCCCTCTATTTCTTGCAAAACACACCCATATCTTGAAAACTTAGGAGCTAATAGATTTATATTCAGATTTTTTGTACTGTTTTGTCCATTAAAATAGAGTGTAACGGTAAGCGAGGCAGGAGTTTGGTCAGGATAAAAACTGGCAAGTTGGGCTTGGAAAGCCTGGTCAAGTGTAATTTCTTGATCTACAGCTATATTACCAATAAATACAGAATCTGAAACTAAAGTAATATAAGGAGAAGTAGTGCTAATTTTAGCATACACCCCTGTAGCATTAGCGATACCAAGATTTTGGGCAACTAATTTACAAGTAATCGTTGAGTTGATAGAAGGGGTAGTATTCGTTGACAATTGAAAAGTAATAGGAGTTACATAAGGACCGGAGGCAACGATCACATTCACGGGCACAAAACGGGTAATATAATTTTGAGCAGAAACAGCTACCTCATATTCTCCGGGCACAAGAGTGCTGAAAGATAGATTGGCAAGACCGTCAGCATTTGCAAAAACAGCTGCTATCAAATTTTCTCCTGAAGTCAAAGCTACGTAAGCAAAAGGTACTGTATTGACCTCAAGAGCATTGGCTCCCGTAATCAATGTAGAAAGACACGATAACGGCATTTGAGCCGGTACGGAAAGATACGGTAATACCGAAGGATCGCCCATAAGGTTATAGATTTCCCAATAATATTGTTTATTAGCAGCAGAATAGTTGGAGGATTGAACTGCTAAATTGCCGCCCATCACCAAGGCTCCTGCTGAGGCAAACCAGCTGCTATAGGGTTCATTATGAGTATGAAACAGTCTGTCGTACGCTCCCAATTGATTGGCAGTATAAACAGGATTGACCGTAATAGAACTTCTTGCCCCTACCGACCAATAATAGTCGCCATCCCAATAGGTATTGTCTGAACCGCCAATATAACCATAAGCTCCTTTATTGGCAGTTCTTAAAAGAGACTCGCCAAAACATTCGCTTTCTTCAAATTTAGAAGATTGGCAGCAATTTCCGATAAAAAATCCATATTTATTGGCATTATTCATTGCAGGAATATGAGAAGTTTGGAAAGCAGGGTCAGCCCAACCATTAGATCCGCAATGAGCAGTGTAATTGGCATACCCTACTCCAACATTCAATTCTGACCTGATTTGAGCTGCTTGCGAAGAACAGGGATGCAGATGAGTGTAAATATTGACAAAACCATAATGAGTATTGACATAATTTTCTGCTAAATAGTTGACTTGCCCATTAGCATAAACAGGTCCAAACGAAGCATCATTACCCGCTACCAGAACAGCATCTGACAAATAAGCCGGATTAGGCATCGTATATTGCTCTATCTGAAGTGTTTTTTCTATTTGTGGTAATAATTGGTTGACATTTTGAGCGGAAAATCTTCCATAATAACAATCTGGAATAATATCTCCTGTAGTCCACGTAAAATAGGTTAAATCAGTTACGTGTCCTCCTGTAGAAAATGCCGGAATTTGAGCTACATCACCCACCAATAATACATAAGTAGGAGCCGGATTTTCAAGGGTTGCACCCGTATATTTGGATAAAATAAAATTTTTAATGGAGGTTGTGGTCGTTCCTACTTCACTTTGATCTGTATAAGCTATTTCTACCAAAAATCCCTTTTTCTGCTTCCAGGTTACAAATGCATCCAATTGATTTCTAAACATTGCATGTGCAACGATGAGATATTTGATGGGTGCTGTCGTAATTTCATCTCTATTTTGAGGGGCAATAGGATTAAGTACCATCGCTTGTGCGCCCATAAAAACACCATTACTATGCAAATTTTTCATCTCGTAGGTCGCCGGAATATCCGCATTTTGACAGGTAACTCTAAGGGTAATTTCTCTATAAATTTTAACTTCATTGGTAACAGGATTATATTGTACGGGAGCAATATAAAGCGTAGCAAGGTTGAAACTCCTCATGACACCTGTTTTTTCGACTTTTACTAAAGGTTCTCCAAAAAAAGCATTTGTAGCGTATGTCTCCGCAGATTTTATAATAGGAAAAGGACCCTCTTCTGATTTTAAACGTGAAGGTTGTGCCGGATATACTTCGTGATTTATCCCAAAAGAAGCACCAGAATAGACCTCAAAAGAGGAACTAATAACCTCAACCTGAACATTGTCGCACAAAGGAATTTCAATATGTTGTCCCAATACCGGCAACATTGGATTGCCTACAGATGCGGAAGAGAAAAAATCATCCATCTCTAAAAGGGAATAATAATTTCCATCTACTTTAATATCAGAAACATGCAATGCAGGAGTGGTAAACTTACATTGTAATTGTTCTAAAGAATTATTTTCTATAGAAAAAAAATGGTGTTGCCCTTGTAGAGAAAAACTCATCAAAACAACGGTAAAAATGGATAAAAAGTAATTTTTCATGATTAATAAAGACTATAATTGTAAATTGCAAAGATAAAAAAATTAAAACAAAATAAATCTCCCCGCTACCCAGTCATTTTTTTCCTTAAAAGAAGCTAAAGTTAAGGAATATTCTTGACATTTCTCTTTAATGATCTCTAAATCGGGATGATGATAAAAACCGCTCATGATGAGGTTACCCCCTTTTTTGAGATGTTTAGCATAATGAACAATATCGTTGAGCAGAATATTCCGATTGATATTGGCTGAAATGAGGTCAAATGCTTGATTCGGAATAGCGTGAGCATCTCCATGAATGACTTGGATAGCCTCCGTATGGTTATGGGCATTGTTTTCGATATTGTTTTTATAGGCCCATTCGTCATTATCAATAGCTACCACAGGTCTGGATCCTTTCAAATAGGCAAGGATGGCTAATACTCCCGTGCCGGAGCCCATATCTAAGACACTTTTTCCGGCAGTATTCTCTTGCAAAAGATACTCAATCATCAAAGAAGTAGTTTCATGATGTGCCGTCCCAAAAGACATTTTAGGCTCAATAATGAGGTCGAAATCTACATGAGGGTTCGATTCATGGAAAGGTGCCCTAATATAACATTGATCGGCAATCAGTACCGGACTGTAATTGGCTTCCCAAACTGCATTCCAATCTTGGGTAATAATTTTTTGAAAAGAAATTTTCGGTTGATTTTCAGGTAAAAAAGAGTCTAATAGCGCAAAAATATTCTTTTCATGAAATAAATTTTCAGTAATGTATGCCAATAATATATGATCATTTTCACCATCCATAAAACTATCGCAACCTAAGTCTCCAAGCAGAGAGGTAAAGATGTCTTTCCAAGGGTCAACCTCTTTAAAAACGAGTTTAATTTCTATATAATCCACAGTCAATAAAAAGATTACATGTTTACAGATTGTCCGGAAGTAGTGAACCAAAGTTCTCTATTTTCGGAAGTTTTTTTGTTGGATATCAATATTTTATAAAGGTTTTTCTTGGTTTGAAGATCTTTCACCGCATAATAGCTGTCGATCTTAAAGCCTTTATTTTCTTTTTTAACAGTTTTAGCAATATTCTCAGGAATGACTTCCAAATTTCCTTCAGTCAGGGTTTGAAGAATAGTGCCGGATTGTCCAATGAGCACAATCTCTTTGCCGCGAGCGCCGGCATATATGGCTTGGTAATTTCCGTCGTCATCTTGAAGCCATTGCGGATTAATAATTCTGGGATATTTAGCCTTAAAAGCAGTGAGGATATGTTCAGGAGTTTCTTTAGAACCCTCTGCGGAGCTACCCATTGCCATTTTTGCATAATATTTTTCCAAATTTATATCTCCTTTGTCCATTTCTTCTTCTGCTTCATCATTTTCGCCGAGAGGATATTCAGGGTCAAAAGTACGAATTAGTTTTCCGGTCTTATCAAACATTAAAATGGTCAATAATCCTGATCTGTAGTTAGGTTTCTCAACAATTTCTATGAGCGTTTTATCCTCTTTATCGACTCTGGTCTCTTTAACAGCACTTTGGAAGCGCCAACCTTTATAGAATTTTTCTAAATAATTGAACATATTGCCGGTAATAGATTCTTGATTTAATTGGGTTAACGATTTCACCCATTCGCCGGTAGGAGTCATAAAGACTTCATTTTTTTGTTCTCTAAAAATACATTTACCTACATAAAAGCTATCAATTTTAAACCAATTTAGACTTTCAGGGTGAGGCATTTTCTTAGAGAATGATTTAAGAACGACTTCCGGAACGGCAGATTGAGAAATAGCGACATTCCCTTGTTCGTCATAGACAGGTCCATCAGATTGTCCTTTTTTAGTCTCTTTTTGAATATAAACTACCTCGTTGTTATCGTTTTTTACTTTAGTATAGTTGTCAGAAGCGGTAATATCTTCTTTGCTGGCAGTAGATTTTTTCACAGGGTCTTTATAACTTGGAGGATCTTTTCTTTTGGTAATAATTCCTTTATCATCAAAATATAAGAGTGATTTTTCTGCCAAAACATCTTCCGGCTTCATCTCCACATAATAATACATTTTTTCATCAGGAGTAGAGCGAAGTTGAATCAGAGAATAGGTAAAAAACGGATAATGTTCATTTATCCAATCCCTTATGTTGGAAGGGAGTTCGTTTTTAGGAATAGAATAGGTTGTCATGTTCCATTTGCCGTCAGGTGTAAAATAGGCTTTAGCGGCATTGCCATCTTCTTTAAAAAGGGCAACATATTGTTCTTCTTCCATAATCCAAGCCGTAATTTTCACGCCCGGATATTCATAATCTAAAGTCTGGACAACATCGTTCGGAACATTCTCTTTTTTAAGCTTTTGTGCGGAAACTGTTAACGAAGTTAATAATATTAATGAAAAACAAAAAAGTACTATTCGTTTCATAATTTATGGGTTTTTGTTAGTATTCAAAATGGAGTGCCAAAATTAATAAAAAAAAATGATATTACGCCATTATTTTTGTAAAAAAGATAATTTTATTACGCATAATATTTTTGTTGATTAATTTCCTCTTCCCATCAATAGTAAAATTATATAATTAAAAAATTAGCCGTATTTTTGCTTTTTAGAAATAACATTTGAAAAAAAACATCATGACTACTCAAGAAATTGAAAATGAATTAATTGCTGAATTTGACCTTTTTGACGATTGGATGGATAAGTACAATTATCTGATAGAATTAGGAAAAGAGTTGCCTCTGATAGATCCACGTTATAAAGCTCCTCAATATCTGATTACCGGTTGTCAATCGCAGGTGTGGCTTTTTGCAACGCTTGAAGATGGAAAAGTAATCTTCACTGCCGACAGCGATGCCATCATCACAAAAGGAATTATAAATCTACTAATCAAAGTTTTATCCAACCAAACACCCGCCGACATTCTCGCTGCCGACCTTACTTACATCGACAAAATCGGTTTAAAAGATCATCTCTCGCCCAACCGCTCCAACGGCTTAGTGTCGATGATTAAACAGATGAAAATGTATGCTTTTGCTTTTCAAAACAAACAAGAATAGTGTTCCTTTTTTATTTTTTGATAAAAATCTCCGTTGCTCGGTCAAAGATACCATGCATGTAAGCTATTGCCATGCCATAATTTGACACAGGGATACCTTTATCAATTGCCGGTTTCAGACGATTTAAAACCTGTTTTCTGGTAAACATACAACCTCCACATTGGATGACCATTGCATAATTAGTAATCTCTTGTTTTGCCTGTTCAAAACTGCTCACAACTTCAATATTAATATTTTCACCGGTAAATTTAGCCAACCAATTAGGGATCTTAAATCTTCCTATATCATCACAATTGACATGATGAGAGCAACTTTCCATAATCAGTACCGTATCCCCATCTTTTAATTTACTAATATGAGGGGTTCCCTTTAAATAGGCATCAAAATCACCTTTTAAACGGGCAAATAACAGACTAAAACCGGTAAGATAGACCTCAGCGGGCACAATATCTTTAATTTTTCCAAAAGCCTGACTGTCGGTAACCACCAATTTAGGTTTTACGTTGCAAGTGTTGAAAAAATGGTCTAATTCAGTGTTTTGCAATACAACACTAATAGCATTATGGTCTAAAACATCACGGATTGCCATTACTTGAGGTAAAATAAGTCTGCCGTCCGGTGCTTCTTGATCAATCGGCATGACCAATACAACATAATCATTAGGGGCAAGGATGTCATCAAAAAGCGTTACTTTTTGGTAGGTAGTTGTCGGAATTGTTTCCTTAAGAGCTTGAATAATTTCTTCTTTGCGGTCGGAAGCAAAGGTGGAAAAATCTAATACCGGCACATCCGACATTTGTCTGATTTTTTGTAAAGTTTTAATGTCTAAAGGATTAATATCACATTTATTATGAATGATAAAATAGGGGATCTCATATTTTCCAAATTGTTGAATCAGATCCTTTTCAAAAGAACCAAAAACATTTTCCGAAATCATGAGCACAGCACAATCTATAACTTGCATGATGTCGATCGTTTTTCGCACTCTTTTTTCGCCTATATCTCCACTATCATCAATACCAGCCGTATCAATAATGATAGCCGGACCAATGCCAAAAATCTCAAAAGATTTTTTTACAGGATCTGTTGTTGTACCCGGAAGTTCAGAAACAATAGCAACTTCCTGTCCAACGAGGGCATTAATAAAGGAACTTTTTCCGTTATTTCTTCTGCCAAAAATACCAATGTGTGGTTTTAAATCTCTACCTTTTTCCATAGTAAATAATAATTTTTAATTTTGATAAAAATGTTTTGATAAAAAAGAATAAACTATCATAGAATTATCTTTTTTAGCTTGCAAAAATAGTGAAAAAAATACAATACAAATCAAGTGTATAAATAATATTGATAACAGTGCATGACTATCTATTAGTTGTCAAAAGGAGAGTTAATTTTCAAGAGTTTCTTCTTCATCTATCGGATATTTAGCAAGCAGTTTCTTGAGAGTTGTTTTATTTCCAAGACGGTAAGTAAAAGCGGGCTTCCCGTTGTCGGGGGCGAGGCTACGCTTTTTGGCTTTCGTATTTTTGATCGCATCCACGAAGGTTTGATCTGATGAAAAACCGTACATAGTATTGTTTTCAAAATGAAATAGATAGAATTGATTATCAAAAGAAAACAGAATATAAAGCCTATTACGGGAGCCTCTTTTTTCGATAACAATCCTTCCCGGGATCATCTTATAGACTTGTTCCGCGCCACAAATCACTACCGGTAACTCTTTTTGGGAAACAAAAGAAGAGTTTTCTTTATCCCATTCAAAATCAATATTAGAGAAGAGAAATTGGATTTGTAGTTGCTGAGGCAATTTTTTTACTTGTCCTGTAACAAACATATCACTTTGATATTTAGCATAATCTTTTTCTCCCAGTAGGTCTAACAATGCCAATTCGTACAACTCATCATCTTCAACACTTACAAATTCTAAGGAAAAAGAGTGTTCAATAGCTTTATTAAAGCTCTTCATAGCTTCATCATTAAAGAAAAAATCGATCGCCGTAGTCAGGTGCATAACCGCAGAATCGGCTCTTATATAGTTAATGATGGTACCGTTAGTATGAAAATCTACTCTTCCCAATTTTGCTCCCATATCAATAGCACCGGTGCCGGTACTGACACAGCTATAGTCATCCAAGACGATCCTATTGCCGGGCATTTCTGGGTTTTCTAATTTTTCTTTTGAAGCCGCAATAAACTGATGATTTTTATGATCATAAGTAATAAAGCCAAAAACAGAGATATATTCAGCATCATTGACCTGTTCTTTAGCAGCCCCAAAACAGGTATAAATACGTCCTGTAGTATTGGCGGAAGCGATCGCAATGACCGCTTTTCGGTCATTCACATCTTTGGAGCGATTATGCACTTCTATCATAATGTTGTCGGGATCCACCTCTTGAAGAATACGTAAACGAGTAGGTTTGATGCTGTCGCAATCATGGAGGAATCCTACTCCTCCCACAAAATAAACAAAGGGTTTGTTACTATGCAGTTCCGCTCTACCATCAAATCCAAAATGTGGACTTAGTTTAAAATCAGCATTGGAGGTTATTTTGCCGTCTGCCCGCATAGCACCAATGCAGTATAACGTATCAAAGAAAATGGTTTGCACGCTCTTATTTTCATCAATATAGTCGTAATAACCGGTACCACGCAATCTATTGCCGGAGGTCACTTTTACGCGGGCATTATAAAGTTCGTGATTTTTCTTATATTGGCGACCTACGATAATTCTTGAAGCAGTAAACTGTTCAAGGTCAGCTTTTTCACAGATAGTAACTTCTCCATTTCGGGGTACTACAGCTCCATCACCCACATTGATAAACCTAACTCCGCCGGCATGAATAATATTTTTTCCGAAATCAAATTCTGCAGTGAGCGCACCA
This sequence comes from Bacteroidales bacterium, assembly GCA_031287215.1. Lineage (GTDB taxonomy): Bacteria > Bacteroidota > Bacteroidia > Bacteroidales > WCHB1-69 > JAGVVH01. Next base: position 18,912 of record JAITTF010000011.1, on the reverse strand, counting down.
AATCTAAGTCCATTTTTCTCCGGCAAGGTAGCAATTAACTGGTTTTTATAGTTCATATCAATTAATTCTTGTGCCGGTGTGTTGTTAACATCCACATTTTTATACTGATCATCATCCCATTTAAAGACTAAAACATTCTCATCTATCGGATTCCAATCAAATTTGGAGACATTCGTACGAATAGCATTTTTCACAAAAACGACTTCAGAGACGTCGCCATTAGATTCAAAATGTCCTTTTCGCGTTTGGAAGTCGATATGAGCTTTATAATTGTCAGTAGTAAAGACAAAATCTGAAGTATTGAGCGCATAGATTCTCAAGTCTGAAGTGTCGGAAAGCAGTTCGTGGTGTTTGAAGAAGAAATTATTAGAAGAGATATCTGCACGTTTAAACTTCAATAAACCACCACCATACATGCCATGAGGTGTTATTTTTGAAAAACCGGTCAGTTCGGTTTCATCAAAAATAGCCATATTCTCTTTTCGAGTTCTTATAAAAAGCTCATCGTTGTAGGGTCTCCACAAAAGAGCGGCATTATTGACTGTAGCATGTGGAAACTCAGTGCCAGCTATTTGAGCTGTAACTTCATGTTGCAATGCATTGCCGGAGGTTTTATCCAAATAGAAGGTCAAACTGTCGCATTTGCTGAAAGAGGTTAAATAATGAATATCTCCTTTTCCACGTAATCCTTTATTACTCAAATCAATATTATTATGATAGTATCCTTTGCCTTCATACATGGGCAATCCTTGTTGATTGGTATTGTAAATAAAACCCAAAGAGAAGTCAGGTCTTATGACCAACGGTTGGTGAATATCGGGAAAAATGCCACCGGATACCAAATAACCATTAAAATTCATTGAATCTATGACAAAGTTATCAAGATTCGTAATTTTAAAGGGATTTACAGTATAATAAAACTGGTCTCTATTGTAATGTCCTCCCAACGTAAGCAGTCTATCATAGAACACCTTACCATCTTTTCTACTTTCAAACATAGGATATTCCGGCAAATTTACACGTCCCGATTTATTTGCCGGTTTATCAATAGAGAGCGTACCTGCAAGGTCTTCTATAATGCTGTTAATACCACGAAGTTTATGTTCGCCGTATAAGTTTTGGGGAGCCTCTTTATCTTCTACGTACATAATCATAGAATCTATCACATTCATTTCTACCTCAAAGCGATCATAATCAAATTTGCAATTATGAGCAACAAAATCAAACAGACCGGCAATTATTCTTCCCGAGAACTGCATATTTCTATTTTTTTTAACGACTACGGATTCGTTAGTGGGATAGACATTTACAATACGGGCATCACTAAGCACAAAAAACTCACATCCATTAATTCTCAGATCATTATTGAGTAAATCAATGGAGGCAGAATGGCTTTTTGATTCTAATTTTATCTGGTCATAGTCTCTTGTGCCGACTTCATTATTAAGGTAATGCGCAATTTTTGGTCTATAACTAATGATATCTAAATGGGTATCATACTCAACAAAACCCTGCGCAGCAAGGTCAATCAACAATTGGCGAATGTCAGCCACTGATTTTCGGAAATGAGAAACGATAGTTTGAAAAGGCAAGTCTTTAAAATCATTTTTTTTAAAGACCTCCCAAAGTGTATAGAGTGGTGATTTCTCATTATATCCTTTTATTTTGTACATCACCGATTCATCAAAGTAATTATGAGATTCAAAGATAGCACTATAGCCGGCAGATTGTCCCATAATGGGTTTAAATTGTATTTTTTCTTCATCAATAATCCAGACCATCGATTCGGCGTAGATGTCCAATTTATGGTAAGAATCCAAGAATGGTGACCTCCCTACCCCATTAGTTGGACGTAAGATCATCAATTCTTTAGTAGAAGAGTTAAATTTTACAGTAGCATTAGTATGATAAAGGGAATCATTTTCAAAATAGATACTGATGCCGGCATCACTACTCAAAATATTATCATTTTTAAACAAAAAACTTAAAGAGCGCACCCAAACAACCGGTTTATGATCTCTTTTGATAATGATTGACGACAATCTATCTTCAGAAGAAGATCCAAAAACGGAAGCCCCTCTCAACTCAAACCCACCAATATAATCCACATTATCATAAAAATTTGGAATCGCTATATTGTCATAACTCTTAAATCGAGGGTAAGTAGCTTTTTCTTCAGAGACTTCCAACCCGGCTTTATCCGATAAGGTACCTTTTAAAGGGGAAGTAAAATATTCGGGATAATAGAGCGTTGCATTTTCCGCAGTAAAAGAGGGGAAAGAGAGTTTTATCTCATAATCAGCAAGTTCTGCATGCACTTGAAAATTCAATCCTGCTCTATCCCACAGTACTTCACCTCCTTTACCTTTCCATCTCCCTGTAGAGGTAAGATAGCTCCCTGAGGTAGTAAAAATGGTCAAACTATCTTTTTGTGAAGCACCTATCAAATCGACATTCACATAACTAACAAAAGGCTCATCATTAACGCCAATTTTGTCGATACTACCTTCTGCACGCCACTGAGCATTAGGCGTACTATAGAGCGATTTTCCACCATAGAGAGAGGTATAATAAGCCATTTTCTGGTGAAAAGAGCCAACATCGTGAGCTACATGGAAAAGCACCATATTTTTCCACTCCTCTACTTGATCATTGACTTCTGAAGTAGAAAAAGAGATAAAAGCATCTATGAGTGCTTCAAATTGCGGGAATGGTCGCATCTGTCGTTTCAGCATTGCATTAGCACAAAAGACAAATTGTTCTTGCATGTCGTCTGTCATCCAGGAGCCTGTCCAAAAGGTATTAAACCGTTCTAAGACCTTTTCACCCTCCTTTTTGCGGTCGGGAGGCGCAGTAGCGTAAAACTCTCTCATCTCCTCAACGGTACTTGCCGAATTAGAAGAAAAAGTATTAAATCGTTGACTATAAGTAATAAAAACAGAAAAAAAACAGATTAGGAAGAGGAACAATCGTTTAATAATCATGGTCATGGGCGGTTAAATAATACAAATTGCAAATTTAGGGAAAAAAGTTGAATATAAACGTATGTCAAAAAGATCAAAAGATCAAGAGTATAAATAAAAAAAAGCAAAAAAAAAGAATAAACAACTTTATGTTAAAAAAATATGTATATTTGCCGTCCATTTTAGAAGGAGAAAGGACGGTTTTGTTTTTCACTAAATGAACTGAAAAACAGAAAATTACATTTTTACACTAAAAAGGATGTTGCGGATTGAAGACTTAAAAACAATATAAATTTAATTAAAAATGTCTGGATTAATAGGAAAAAAAATTGGTATGACTAGCATCTACGGTGCCAATGGCAAAATACAGCCATGCACAGTTATAGAAGCTGGTCCTTGCGTAGTTACGCAGGTTAAGACCGTTGCAACAGACGGTTATGATGCAATCCAATTGGGTTACGACGAAAAGAAAGAAAAAAGGACATCCAAACCTTTAAAAGGTCATTTCGACAAAGCAGGTACAACTCCGAAAAAAATCGTGAAAGAGTTTACCCGTTTTGAAGAAGGTCATCAGAAGCAATTCGGTGATATTTTGGATGTTACAGTTTTCATTGAAGGAGAGTACGTTGACGTAAGTGGAGTTTCAAAAGGTAAAGGCTTTCAGGGCGTAGTAAAACGTCATGGATTTAGAGGGGTTGGAGATTCTACACACGGTCAACACAACCGCTTGCGAGCTCCCGGTTCACTTGGTGCTTCTTCATGGCCTTCAAGAGTATTCAAAGGAATGCGCATGGCTGGTAGAGACGGCGGCAAAAAAGTAAAAATGATTAACCTTCAGATTCTGAAGATCGTTAAAGAAAAAAATTTAATTTTAGTTAAAGGTTCCGTACCAGGACCTAATGGTTCATATATAACTATAGAAAGATGGAGTTAAAAATATATAAAATTGACGGCAGCGAATCATCAAAAAAAATCACATTAAATGATGCGATTTTTAATATTGAACCTAATGATCACGCTATTTGGCTCGATGTGAAGCACATCCAAGCCAATAAAAGACAAGGTACTCATGATACCTTAGAAAAATCAACAATCTCCGGAAGTACCCGTAAACTTAAAAAACAAAAAGGTACCGGCGGCGCAAGAGCAGGAAGTATTAAATCTCCTACTATTCGCGGTGGTGCAACAGTTTTTGGACCCCATCCAAGAGATTATAGCTTTAAATTGAACAAAAAAATTAAGAAGTTGGCAAGATTCTCTGCCCTTACTTATAAAGCTCAAGAAGGTAAAATTATCGTCATTGAAGATTTTGCTTTTGAAGCACCAAGAACTAAAGCTTATCTTGATATTTTGAAAAACTTTAAACTCGAAAACAGTAAAACATTATTGTTAGCTAATGAAGCTAATACTAATGTTTATCTCTCTTCCCGTAATTTAAAACGCTCGAAAGTGATGCGCGCAAATGAAGTTAATACTTACGATGTATTAAATTCTCAAAACGTGATCCTCTGTGAAAACAGTATTCCTGAGATAGAAAAAATGTTAAATCAAGAATAATCTTTTAATAGTAAAAATAAGATGAGTATATTAATAAAACCCCTTATAAGTGAAAAGATGACCCACGTAGCGGAACAATTTAATCGCTATGGATTCATCGTTGACAGAAAGGCTACCAAATCCCAAATCAAAAAAGAGATAGAAGATTTGTACGGTATCAAAGTTGTAAGAATTAATACGTTAGTGCAAAGAGGAAAATCTACTTCCCGCTATACGAAAGCCGGAATGATAGAAGGACAAAAAAATACCGTAAAAAAAGCATACGTATTTGTAAGTAAAGATGATAAAATAGATTTCTTTAGTAGTATTTAAAAATGGCATTAAAAAAGTACAAACCGGTTACACCTGGTCAACGTTTTAAAGTAATTAGTTCGTTTGACGAGATTACCACTAACACTCCTGAAAAGAGTTTACTATGTCCGAAAAAAAGAACCGGCGGACGAAATAACAGTGGTAAAATGACGATGCGGTATCGCGGAGGCGGTCACAAACAGATGTATCGTATAATAGATTTTAAAAGGTCTAAAGATGGCATTCCTGCTACAGTAAAAACTATTGAATACGATCCTAACAGATCCGCTCGTATAGCATTGCTGTTTTATGCCGATGGCGAAAAAAGCTATATCATAGCTCCCCACGGTCTAAAAGTAGGACAACAAGTAATCTCAGGCACAGGCATTGCTCCTGATTTGGGAAATACCCTTCCTTTAGGTGAAATTCCTTTTGGTTCGGTAATCCATAACATCGAATTAAGACCTGGTCAAGGGGCAAAAATGTCAAGAAGTGCCGGCTCTTACGCTCAATTGATGTCAAGAGATGGTAAATATGCTACCCTTAAATTACCTTCAGGTGAAACCAGAATGATCCTTTGTTCTTGTCGCGCTACCGTGGGTATGGTATCTAATGCTGACCATAGTTTGGAAGTCTCCGGTAAAGCAGGTAGATCTCGCTGGTTAGGACGCCGTCCAAGAGTTCGCGGTGTAGTTATGAACCCTGTAGATCACCCAATGGGTGGTGGTGAAGGTCGTGCTTCCGGTGGTCATCCTCGTTCAAGAAAAGGTATTCCTGCTAAGGGATATAGAACAAGGTCGCCGAAGAAAAATTCCGATCAGTTTATTGTTGAAAGAAAGAAAAAATAATCTTTAAAGTAAGTACATTATGAGTCGTTCATTAAAAAAAGGTCCATATATCCATTATAAATTACAAATTAGAGCCACTGAAATACAAAATTCAGGCAAGAAAACTACGCTTAAGACCTGGTCAAGAGCCTCTGTTATCTCCCCCGATTTTGTTGGTCTTAATATCGCAGTTCATAATGGTAATAAATTTATCCCTGTCTATATTACTGAAAATATGGTAGGTCATAAATTAGGAGAATTTGCTCCTACACGTATCTTTAGAGGACACGCCGGTCAAAAAGATAAAGGAAAAAAATAGGTACCCCCTTTTATCTCCTTAAGATAAAACTACCTATAGAACACTTTAAACATTGTTTTTTAGAACAATACTCTCTTTTTAACTGTAAAATTGCTTGTGAATCTAATGCACTCCCGGTAGGAAAACCTATCTCACGGTATATACGAGTAATACTGTTTTCCTCAAACTCAACACTCTCCAGAACTGATACCGCCCTGTTTTGCATTGTCTCATCACCGTGAAAAACAGAATATGAAAAAAGAATTGGAACTAATGTGTTAATAATAATTGAAAAAGCAGCAGCCTTTCCTACGGAAAGGTTGCTGCTTTTTACACACTTTCCAAAATGATAATGTGTCTGCCAATAAGCATCCGGAGTTACAGACAATACCTTTAATAACTCTTGCGTACTGATGCCTTCTAATAAATTATTAAACAATTTAGGGGCTCTAAAAAGCAATTCACTGAACTCTGCTAACCTAATACACGGGAAGTTTTTAGGACGTAATCGTAAATAATTCCAACAACTCTTTGGAATCGGCGTTAGTTTGTATTTGTATCTTAAATATTGATACTCAGAAGATAATTGTAAATAATAGTCGTCTTCACATGGTTCCTCCAACATGCCTGCCTGACCGAAAATTAAAGCATAAATCTGCGTCCTTGCGGTAAGATGTTTAGATAAATAGTGAAAAGGGATACTCCTTCCCAATAAATCAAAAGCACCTTCATTCGTCTTAAATCCGAAACTGATGGCTAAGATCCTAAAAAAAGCCTCTTCCCAATTGTCTTCACATTGAGAAACTACCTCAAAAATATGATGCTGACGAGATAAAAGACGCTCAATAGCTACTCGGGACAAAAAAGAGGTCATCGTTAAAGGATTTAACTCTTGAATATGACGACGACATACCAATTCCTCTTTTGAAGTCGATAATTCCATATAACGCCTTATTAAGGTCTCAGGAATATGAGCCCCTAATACAAAAGTAGGAAAAGAACGCTTTTCTTCTTTATACAACTCTACATCATGTTCATACACAACATGAAGAATTACCGAATTGTATTTTGGGTCATTTTGGTGGTGGTGTTTGAGCCAATCCGAACTCTTGACATGTATTTCTACATCTCCTGCCCACATAATATCATTGATTTTAACGACCGATTGCTTAAAATCGGGTCCTGCATGTTGATGTGCAAAACCGGGATGAATAATAGAGATCTTTTCACCGTCAGTAGTTTGTAAATTGGATGGATTAAAAAGGCGATGACGCCAAACATAATGCAAAAAACTTTCATTCATAGCGTAATTGTAGTATTGTTAGTTGTTGTTAGTTGTTTGAGTATTAATAGCTTAATATGAATGTAAAAAACTATCAATCATTCTGTTTAATTTTGCAAATATACATATTATTTTAGACAACAAACAGCTGCCATTTTGTCAGTACAATTCTGTCAGTTTGCGTTTGGTACAATATTTGCTATTAATGCGATTGAAAATAGAATTTCAGAAAATATAATAATAATAATCAAAATTTAATAATCATGGGAAAAATAATTGGAATTGACTTAGGCACCACAAATTCATGTGTAGCCGTTATGGAAGGTAGCGAACCGGTAGTAATACCCAATAGCGAAGGAAGACGTACAACCCCTTCTATCGTTGCTTTTGTAAATAATAATGAAAGAAAAGTAGGAGACCCTGCAAAACGTCAGGCTATCACTAACCCTAAAAAAACTATCGCTTCTATTAAGAGATTTATGGGCGAAACATTCGACCAAGTAACTAAAGAAGTACAACGTGTCCCTTATGAGGTAATTAAATCCTCTAACAACATGCCGCTGATTCAAATTGACGACAGAAACTACACCGCTCAGGAAATATCTGCAATGGTACTCCAAAAAATGAAGAAAACTGCAGAAGATTACTTAGGTACAGAAGTTACGGAAGCCGTCATCACCGTACCGGCATACTTCAGCGACTCTCAACGTCAGGCTACTAAAGAAGCCGGCGAAATTGCAGGTCTTACCGTTAAGAGAATTATCAACGAACCTACAGCAGCCGCTTTGGCTTACGGTTTGGATAAAAAACACGACAACAACCGCGTAGCCGTTTTTGACCTTGGTGGCGGTACTTTCGATATCTCAATCCTCGAACTGGGAGACGGCGTTTTTGAAGTAAAATCTACCAACGGTGATACTCACCTCGGCGGTGATGACTTTGACCAGAAAATTATCGACTGGTTGGCAGAAGAGTTCCAAAAAGACTTTAATGTGGACTTACGTAAAGATGCTATGGCTTTACAACGTCTTAAAGAAGCTGCCGAAAAGGCAAAAATTGAACTCTCAAGTTCCAATGCTACTGAGATTAACCTGCCTTACATCATGCCAATAGACGGCATTCCGCAACACTTGGTAAGAAGCCTTACCCGCGCACAATTTGAACAACTATGCGACTCTTTGATACAAGCTACCATTGAACCGTGCCGCAAAGCATTGAAAGATGCTGGTTACAAAACTTCCGATATTGATGAAGTAATCTTAGTAGGTGGTTCTACCCGTATCCCTGCCATTCAAAAAATCGTAGAAGACTTCTTCGGAAAAGCCCCTTCTAAAGGGGTAAATCCTGACGAAGTAGTAGCTGTAGGTGCTGCTATCCAAGGTGGTGTACTGAGCGGTGATGTTCACGACATACTCTTATTGGATGTTACGCCACTTTCATTAGGATTGGAAACTTTAGGTGGTGTGATGACCAAATTGATAGAATCTAATACAACTATCCCAACCAAAAAGTCGGAAACCTTCACCACTGCCGTTGACAATCAGACCTCCGTTGAGATTCACGTCATTCAGGGAGAACGTCCTATGGCAGCCCAGAACAAGAGTATTGGACGTTTCCACCTCGAAGGCATCATGCCGGCAATGCGTGGCGTACCACAAGTAGAAGTAACCTTCGACATCGACTCAAACGGTATCCTTAATGTTACTGCAAAAGATAAAGCTACCGGTAAAGAGCAGAAAATCAGAATCGAAGCCTCTTCAGGACTTTCTGATGAAGAGATCAAGAAGATGAAAGCCGAAGCTGAAGCCAACGCCGAAGCCGACAAGAAAGCCCGCGAAGAGATAGACAAATTGAATACTGCCGACTCACTGATCTTCAATACCGAGAAACAGCTCCAAGAGTTTGGCGACAAGTTGCCAGCCGACAAGAAAGCGCCGATAGAAGCTGCTAAAGACAAACTCCGTCAGGCACATACCGCCAAAGACTTAGCCGCTATAGACAGTGCCACTTCCGAACTGCAAACCGCATGGCAAGCAGCCTCCGCAGAAATGTACAACGCTCAAGGCGGCGGACAACCCAACCCCGGTGCCGACTTCGGACAAGCAGGCGCCCCCGGCACCCCTAACAACCCTACCGACGGTCAAAACCCCTCAGGCTCCGATCCCAATGTAACGGATGTGGATTTTGAGGAAGTGAAATAAGAACGATTATTATCAATAATCAAATAGAGCGAAATAGCGGTAAATAGTTGATTTACCGCTATTTCTATTTTAAATAACTATTGATAGTGATGCTTGTATATCGTTTTTTTATCGTATATTTGCAACATATTTGTGATACTGTTTAAATAACGGAGATGTGCGACTAACATATACTTAAATATACGAATAACGATTTATTATATGGGAAATAGCAAGTTGAAAATTCCGAAAGTCTGCGAGTATTGCGGCAAACAGTTTGAAGCAAAAACCGTAATTACACGCTTTTGTTCCAAAGATTGCGGACACAAAGCCGACAACGCAAGAAAAAAATCTGCTCGATAAGAAGCAAAACAGCAGGCTTGTTTGTATGCCGATGGCGTTCGCAAACTCCGCCAACGCGAATATGACAACGCCGATTTGTACAGCGACACCGAAACCGCACAAGCCGAACAAAAAGAGCGTTTAGGGCAGAATTTCATTGAATCCTTTGATGCCGCAGCAAAGAAACGCCATGCCAATAGTTCACAGTCAATTATAACCAATTGGCAACGTACCCTTGACTTTCTAAAACAGTTTACTGGCGAAATTTTGTTGTTTTTCAAAATAGATAACCGCTTAGCCGAAGAGTTCAAGACATTCCTTTTGTCTGCTCCATGTGGAGGAAACAGAACCGGGACAATATCCCGAAACACCGCAGCCACTTACTTTTCAATTTTCAAAGCAGGATTAAAGCAGGCATTTATTGACGGCTATTTGACAATAGATTTGTCCGCAAAAATCAAAGGCATACAGGAACAGGAAAATTCCTCACGCTCGGAAAAGTAAACAAGTTTACTTTTCCGAGCGTGAGGAATTTATGCAAACCCGCCGCGAGTTTCTCACGGTCGAAGAATTAAACACCCTTGCCGCCACGCCTTGCGAACGCCCCGAACTCAAAAACGCTGCACTGTTCTCTGCACTCACAGGCTTGCGCCACTGCGATATTCAAAAAATGCAGTGGAAAGAAATACAAATTGATGGCGACCAAGCCCGTCTCAATTTTACGCAGCAGAAAACCAAAGGCGTTGAATATATGCCCATTTCGACGCAGGCGTTGGCACTTTGCGGCGAGCCGCAAAAGCCCAATCAACTTGTTTTTGAAGATTTGCCCGACCCCTCGTGGATTTCCAAACCATTGGAAAGATGGATAAAAGCGGCAGGCATTACCAAGAAAATAACATTCCATTGCTTTCGGCACACGTTTGCGACCCTTCAATTATCCAATGGTACAGACATTTACACCGTCAGCAAGATGTTAGGGCATACCAATGTAAAGACCACTCAAATATATGCAAAAGTAGTGGACGAAAAGAAAAACAAGGCATCGCAAGCCATAAAATTAGAAGGAATATGAAACACCAAGATATAAAAAGCAGTGTATTACAATACATTATCTTATATGCGACAGTCGCCTGTGTCGCTTTGCTATTAGCAACATTGGCTCGCATCTCTGCATCCTCAATGGGATTTGATAACTTTACGACATTCATGGTTTTTATAATCGTCTTGAGCATAGAAACAATAGTGTATTTGAGTATTCATGTTATTTTGCAAGAATTGATGTTACCTTGTATTGGGAAAGGTTTGTCTAAGATTCCCTACTTAAAAAAGAGAGCAAAGGCAAATCCGATTCCAATTCCTGTTATTGAACAGAAAGAGATAAACAAAGAGCAAATCCGAAACGAACATTTACAATCCGAAATAGAGAAATTTAACACGGCTCTCGAAATCGCTCACGAGTACACACAGAAGACTTTTGCTCCTTATCTCTCCGATTCTGAAATAAATCGCCTATGCTCTTATATTACTCTATCCGTCGAAAGAAAAGAGTTGAAAAGCATAATTTCTATTAAACCTGACAACCAGCTAACGACAACGGATATTTATCATTTCGGATGGAATATCTGGAATCATTTCCAAGTTTCAGACCAGATGCAAATGGCAAAATTTCTCAAAATCACATTTGCCTATACGTTCCGCGAAGTGGAAGATATTGAAACTATTAAAAAGAAGCTGAAAATATTTGAGCCGAAATGCAAAATTCAAATTCGAGAAAATTTATCTGAATAGAAATCATGGATGACAAAAAACTCCCTGCAACACCAGAAACAAGAAACAGATTGTATGAAAATATGGGAAAGACAATTGAAATGTTTTCTCCAACTCTCAAGAAACATATAATACTTAAAGAGTTGCTGAATGAAAACGCATTAAATAATGAGTCAAGAATATTTGATGCATTTTTATCTTTGAGTATTTACACTCAATATACCAGTATAGAACTTGCGTCAGTTTTGAGAGCTTGTTTTCGTGCAAATTTACCCGCAGAAAAAAGATATAATATCAAGTGGATAAACTGTGTAATTCTTGAAACATATAAGCATCTGTATGGATATGGAGGAAAAAGACAAAAATCTTTATGGATATTACATATTAAGTCGGTCTTAGAGTTGGTTAATGATTCAAAGCTTATACAAGATTGTAGCGATTTAGAAAACCACATTATCGAATTCGGAAAGAGTGAAATAACAAGTGTGGAACAGCGTAATTTAAGTTTTCACTATGATATAGAGCCAATTTCTGTCTATGAAATGTTAATGAAGCTAAGCGAAGAAGAAGAGGGTCAACGACTCATTAGTTTTATGAAATTACTGGAGGAAATTACTTTTTTTACAGCCAAATACATTGGGAAATATAAAGTTACTATCAGTGAAGAGCCTAAACTAATATCAAAATATGCGTTTACTCTGTCTGAATTCGATATTTTTCAAAACAAGGGAGATATTCTTCTCTCAGTGTCGGAAAATGCAATAAAGAAACACGCTGAACAATTAGATGGATTTATTCGGCATCAAAACATTCCGGCTAAAATAAATCAACATTTTGAGAGTCTTGATAAGGAATCTGTTGCGCCTATCCATAGATTACTTGAAATTGAAAAAGTAGCAATACAGTTGACTTTCTTATATATTGATTTGGCATCTGCTCTTAAGGCATTCATTAGTTCTGAATATGTATTAGAGAAACAATTATCTTTAAAGCAGGTTAATACAATTATTTATGAAGGATTTAATAAGATTTACGGACTTGATGATGATTCGCAAAATTCATTTTGGAGGAAATATATATGTCCAGTTATATCACAGACGACTGATATTACCACACTAAGTGACTTTGATTCAATGGACAAGGAACTTCAAAAATTGAAATTGATTATAAAATCATTTGGCAACCAAAGACAATTGTCAGTCCACATAGATAAAGGTATTATAGAAGTGTATTCTATGTTGTATAATATGAATCCATTTAAGGAATTAAAGAAAGCGTTACTATTGTTAAATTTCTTACCAAAAGTTTTGGATTTTCTCACGAAATGTTTGAATGTAATTGGGGAAAATAGTAAAATCATTCATGATAAAAAGATGGCAGCCACTTATGAAAAAATGGATAATATCATAAGTTTAATAAAAAAGAGTCCAAACACTCAACAGAAAGAAGATTTAATAAAAATGTTGGGAAAATTTAAGACTGGAGAATTCTTTGAGTAAATATTACGAAAACGAGGAAATAATACAAACTTATAACCTTCTTAATTAATAAGAATTATCAAGTAGAATAACCATCAATAAGTGTTTCCAAAGTGTTTTTGTGGTGATAAAAATCACTCGGAAAACACTTATTTCATTTGCACCTCATTTATAAATTGTTTGAAAAATGGATGCAAAAGAAATTACTTTCGACAGTCTGCCCCAAGCGGTAGCCTATCTTGTTGATGAAGTAACTGCAATTAAGCAGTTAGTCGAGAACCATCAAAATCCCATAGTTGCCGAACGTCAACTTACCGATTGGCTTTGCTGATGCCTGCCAGATTATAGGAAAAAAAAATCACAACTTAATAACAGTTGAATTTACCGCTATTTTCCAAACTTATTCCTTGTACTCATTACCACCTCTTTATGCTGCAACGCCCAATCAACAAGCCCCTGAATATGAGGCAACAATGATTTCCCTGTTTCTGTAAGCATATATTCTACGCGTGGAGGAACTTCGGGATAAATTTTCCGTGTTATCAGTCCATCGGCTTCGAGCATGCGAAGTGTAACCGTCTGCATTTTTTGCGATAAATCCGGAATACAACGGCTCAACTCGCCAAAACGCATTACGCCGTTTTCGTTCAACGTGTGAAGTATCAAAATCGACCACTTGTCGCCAAATCTATCTAAAATATCCCGTATCGGACAAAAATTTTTCTCCATATTTTATTTTTTTTCTTGTTGATTTTCAATAATAATAACCTGAAAGTAAGTACCTTACTTTTTCGTGCCTACTTGTTTTATATTACTTCCTTTTGTACTTTTGCAGTGTTCTTATACTTTTACGGTACAAAAGTAAGTAAAAATATTTTAGTAATCAAATAAAAAGTTATCATGGAAAAAAAAGTTGCAGTATTAGCAGTAAACCCGGTAAACGGGGCAGGTTTGTTCCAATATTTGGAACTGTTTTTCGAGAACGGTATTCCGTTCAAAATCTTTGCGGTAGCGGAAACCACGCAAATTAAGACCAATTCGGGCGTTTCGCTGCAAACAGACGATGTGGTAGCCAATCTCAAAGGCAAAGAAAATGATTTTGATGCGCTCGTGTTCGCGTGTGGCGATGCGATGCCAAAATTTTCCGAAAATTCGGGGAAGTCCGAAAACCAAGATTTGTTGGCAGTTATCAAAGCGTTTGGCGACCAAAGGAAATTGCTCATTGGGCATTGTGTCGGCGGCTTGCTATTTGACATTACAGGCGTTGCGACTGGTAAGCGGCTGGCATTACATCCATTCGTTCAAGGCGTGGTAAAAAGTGCAGTCAGCACTAACGAAACATTCGTAATTGACGGTAATTTTTACACTGCTCAAACCGAAAAAACACTTCATTTGTTGTTTCCGGAATTGCTGAAAATGTTGAAGTAGCATTACCTGCCTGCAAATTCATTAACGGTTATCATTTATTCAGATTGAATAGTGGTAGCCGTTTTTGTTTTAATCGCCGTTTTCAACTCGACAGTTAACGTCCAAACTGTGTATAACCGCTCGACACAGTTTGCAGAGTATAAGGATTTGAATGACTATTTGTGTGTGAAGAAGTTGCTTCTTAAAAAGCTGGTTCATAAAGGATTCAAACTTTAGACGGCTACGGCGTTTCCCCTTTGGAATCTCCCTTGAGACTTCCTTTGGAGAAGTAGGATAAAAATTTTCAATCAAATTTTAACAGTATAATCAATCAAAATGGGATATGTTGTACTTCATTTAGACAAAGCATCGGGCAACGATGCTGCCATGTCTGCACACATTGAGCGGACTATCGAACCGAAAAATGCGGACAAAAGTCGCACGCATTTGAATCGGGAATTGCTGACTTTTCCCGATGGAATAACCAACAGGACGGAAGTGATTCAGCAAAGAATTGAAACCGCAGGTATCAAACGCAAGATTAGCCACAATCAAGTACGGGCAATTCGCATCATGCTTTCGGGCAGTCCCGAAGAAATGAAACACATCGAAGATAATGGACAACTGAATAACTGGTGTAATGACAATGTGGATTGGTTAAGACAAACATTTGGAAATGAAAATCTTGTTTCCGCAGTCTTGCATTTGGATGAGAAAACGCCTCACATCCATGCAACCGTAGTTCCAATCGTAACAGGCGAACGAAGAAAAGCCAAAGTAGAAAAGGACAATGACAGAAAGAAATACAAAAAGAAACCTGCAAATTCAGCCCGACTTTGTGCTGATGATGTTATGGCACGGGATAAACTGAAAGCTTATCAGGACAGCTACGCCGAAGCGATGAGCAAATACGGTTTGCAACGAGGCGTTGAGGGTTCGGAAGCGAGACATATTACTACACAACAATTTTACAGGGATTTACATCTGCAAAATGAAACTCTGAAAGAAGACATTGAAGACTTGACGGAACAGAAGCAGGAAGTTTACGGGAAAGTTCATGATATGTACGACCTTAAAGACGAAGCACAGGAAAAGTTTCTTGCAATGGATGAACATATACGGCAAAAAACAAAAGAACTTGCCACAGTTGAAACCAAACTCCAAAAAGCAAAGCAGGATTATGAGCCATACAAGGCACAAGAAGAATTGAATTTGATTCACGAGTTGTTTCCCCTGATGAAAGAACAACTACGAATCGCTGAATTTTGTAGAAAGATAGGTCTTTCCGTTGAATCCATCAAAGCATTATTCGCAGGCAAAACACTGACAGCTAAATCCTTTTCTTTCTTTTCACCGGAACATAATCAAAAATTTATATCAGAAAACATAAATCTGAAGATTAAAAAAGAGCAAGACAATCCGAATAAACTGCGCTTAGACCTCAATGACATAAATATTTTGGATTGGGTTTAGAGAGAAATATCAGAAAATTCAGAGAAAAATTGTATCTTTACCGAAAAATTGCAAGACATTAAAATTATAAGTTATGATGCTTAATGAAAGGATAAAACAGTTACGCGAAGACCGCCAAATTCCACAGCGAAAATTGGCGGCGGCGTTGGATATTGACACTGCTACCTATTGCAAGATAGAGAAAGACGAGCGGCGTGTCAAAGCCGAACAGGTTGTAGTGATTGCCGACTTATTGCAAATCGACAAGGACGAACTTCTTACACTTTGGCTTGCCGACCAAGTTACAGATGTGGTGGAGGACGGGCATAAGGTTGCGGGAAAGGCGTTGAAAATTGCACAAGAAAATATAAAAAAAATAAAAATATAGAAAATATGATTCAGATTATTCACATTTCGGATTTTCATTTAAATGAAAAAAACCTAAACGATTGGAACTCGTATGTGAAAAAGGCTTTTGTAGAACAAATCAAGAGTTTAAATTTAGATATGAGCAAAACAATTATTGTCTGCACTGGAGACCTTATAGACAAAGGGAATATTAATTATAAAACTCAAAACACTTTTGATGTTTTCAAAAGCGAAGTTATTGATTTTATTTGTGATAAACTGTCCATAGGAACCGATAGGTTTCTTGTTGTTTCTGGCAATCATGATATTGTAAGAAACAATGATACAGAGGTAACCGAATTAGGTATTAAAGCATTATATAATCAAACTTATGACAAAATCTTGTCTTCTGTAAAAAAAATATTAGATGATGCCGAGCGAGAAGGTGTTAAGCGCAATATTCCTTTTTATGATTTTGAATCCAAATTATATAACGGTGTGGATAGATATTCTTCTTTTCTTGGCAGTTCATTTAGATACAATATTGATAACTCAAATATTGGCATTGCGTGTTTAAATTCTGCGTGGCGTTGTTATGATGATAATGACAAAGAGTATTTAGTATTAGGCGAAGAGCAATTAAATAGATGTACCAATTATATAAAAGATTGCGATATAAAAATTGCATTAATGCACCACCCATTAGATTGGTTCAAATTAGAGAAAAACATTATTTCCGAACACATTAATAAAGATTATAATATGTTGTTTGTAGGTCATGTCCATGAAGCATGCACTATAACTCAAACTGGATTTTCAGGTACATTATTTACAAATATTGCTCCATCATGTATTAGTGACATTAGGGATGATAGTAAGGCTTTTTCAAACGGATTTACTTTTGTGCAATATGACAAAATAAACAAAGAAGTTATTTGTAAATATTTCAAATACAATCATAAAGACAAAGAATTTGCTTTAAATTCAGAGATTGGAGAGTCTGGACAAATTGTTTTTGAAATCCCTAATCCCAATAAAACATCTACACACTCGTTGGTAGAGAAATGTATAAAAAATATTAAAGAGGATTTTTACAAAATTATGGATGAGCATATTATTGCTCAAAAAATACATGTTATTCCCAATATAAAGGAGGCTTTTATAATGCCTCCTTTAACAGACCAAAACAAAGACGAATATATCACTTTAGACGAAATTTGCAAAAGCAAACAAAATATTTGTATATTTGGAACACAAGAAAATGGAAAAACAACATTATTATACAGAATAATAAGAGAGTTTATTGACGAATATGCTCATTTAAGAAAAATTCCTGTTTATATAGATATTAAAGAAATGGGGAATAAAGAAATAACTACATGCATTAAGGATTTTCTTAAATGTTCTACAGAAGAAGCAACTACATTAATAAGTGAAAATTTGATTGTATTATTAATAGATAATTTGGACTACACCACATTAAATAAAGATAGAATAAATAAAATAAATAATTTTGATTCAACAAACCAAGAAATTCAAATTATTGCAACTACGGATAATATTATTGAAAATGTCCCAACAGAAAGCCATATAAAAAATTCAGTAATCCCTTTTCGTAATTTATATTTGGGACAATTAAAATCTTCTCATATCAAGGGACTAATGGTAAAATGGCTACCCCAAGATGACAATGCCAAAAGAGAAGAAAAATTAGAAAAGATGGTTGATAATTTTTGTTCTTACTCTTTGCCATGTACAGCAATGTCTGTATCATTGTTTCTTTGGAGTACAGAAAATTCAGATAAAAAGCCTATCAATCAAGCTGTTTTATTAGATATTTACATAGAAATTGTATTAGAGAAATTGGCAAAAGAAAATATTTATCGTGATTCTTTTGATTATAAAAATAAAACTATGCTCTTGGCAAAAATAGCGCAAGAAATGCTTAAAAGTCAAGAGCCAAGTTATGCAATATCATATTCACAATATATAAATATAATAACAGATTACATTCAGACAGTAGGTTTTGATTATGATATTAGCCGTATTGCAGATTATTTTATAGAGAGGAAAATATTTTCCAAAATTGCAAATAATATAAAATTTTCTCATTCTTGTTTTTTTCACTTTTTTATTGCGAAACGGATGGAATATGATATTGTTTTCAGAAATGAAATTTTATCAGAAAACTGTTATCACATGTTTCCTCGTGAGTTAGATTACTATACAGGGCTAACTCGCAACGATAAAGATACCTTAAATTTAATCTTTGATAGATTTAAAAAGGCATTTGATGGAATTGAAGATGTTTTTAATCAAGTAGATGTAGATAAGCACTTTACATATATATTAAAAAATCACACCACATACGAACCTATAACAAAATCCATTGATACAACTAAAATTAAAAATAGCAGACCGTCGGAAGAAAAAAAATTGGAATTTTATGATACTAAATTATCAAAAGCAACTCATGATGCTATAATAAGAAAAGTTGATAATTTTAATCTTGAAATTTTGATAATCATCATGAGTAATATTCTTAGAAATTCTGAAGGCGTAGAAGATTCAAATCTTAAAAAAGAAATTTATAATTCAATTATAAGAAATACAGTAGGATGGACAATTTTATATAAAGAATGGATTGTTAAATATGTGAAAGACAACCAATCTTTACCTCCATTTTTAGTTCAAGAGTTTAATAAAGATAATAATAAAAT
>JAITTF010000062.1 GCA_031287215.1 Bacteroidales bacterium | reverse complement strand
AATCTATCTCCATTTGCTCTGCTTGAATCGTTTTTCCTTTTATCAAGATGCCATGATCAACCAGCATAATTGACGCCCCTGATTTTTTCAAGCTCGTTACAAGTGGTAAAAAAGGGCGACTTAGTAGTTTCTTACTACCGGTCAATAACCAATCACCTTGAGTAATACTTAATAATGCGATACAAAAGCGGAATGCAGTACCACAATCATCCACATCCACAATGGTTGTTCCTCTATTGTCTCTTCTTTTTTTTATGTTTTCTAATACTTTTGCAGTAACCTTGACATCCTCTGCCTCTTCATCTCCAATAGGGAGTATTGCTCCGGTGTAGATAAAATGTGCAAATAAATACCTGATATAAATGCTCTTAGAACGATTTAAAATTACCGTTTTTTGATGATATTTATTGTTTCTTAAATCTATAGTCATCATAGTATGATTAATACGCAAAAATACAGGAAAATAATGAATAAATATAATTAAATTTTTTATCGTATCTTTGCGAGTTGTATTTTTTACACAAAAAAACTATGAATTATAGAGAAAGATTACACAAGGTCAATACGTTTATTTTTGATTTTGACGGCGTATTGTCAGATGGGAAGATCTACGTTTTGCCCGATGGAGACCAGATCAGAGCCACCGATACCAAAGATGGTTATGCTATTCATTATGCTTTGAAATTAGGTTATAAGGTGTGTATTATTTCAGGGGGATACTCCGATACTATGCGTTTAAGATTTACAAATTTCCCCCAAATGGATATCTTTTTGAAAGTAAGTGATAAAATGAAAACCTTTGAAGAGTATCGAAAAAACAACCAATTGGAATATGAAAACATCATGTACGTTGGAGATGATATTCCCGACATTCCGGTATTAAAATTAGCAGGAATTGCTTGCTGTCCGGAAGATGCCAGTGAAGAGGTAAAGACTGTTGCACACTACATTTCTCATAAAAAAGGGGGCTCCGGTTGCATTAGAGATGTCATAGAACAGACCCTCAAAGCACAACAAAAATGGATGGGAGCAGATGCTCACATTTGGTAGAAGTGAAAAACTAAAAACTAAAAGTTCAAAATTAAAATAAAAAACTAAAAACAATATCCAATAATTATGAAAAAAACAGTACTGTCATTATTCGCCATTTTCGCTCTAATGTTTTCATCATTAGCTCAAAGCGATTCGTCATTAGTCTATTTTACCACGGATATATCTCCTGAAGGAGTGATGAAAGTGTTTTCTTATATTCAAGACAATGTTAAGGGAAACGTAGGTATTAAAGTCCATTTTGGAGAAGAGGGTAACGACTATTTTGTGCCTGCAAAATTTGTGGAACCGTTGTGCAAAAAGTTTAATGCCACATTAGTAGAAACGAATGTTGTGTATAAAGGACGCCGCAGTGAGACCCAATCTCACATAGAATTGGCAAAAGAACATGGTTTTACATTTGCTCCGATAGACATTTTAAATTCTACAGGCACTTTAGAAGCTCCCGTGAAAGGAGGTAAAAACTTCAAATTTGCTAAATTGGGTAAGAATATAGATAATTACGAAACCATCATCTATTTTACTCATTTTAAAGGACATGGAAGTGCCGGTTTTGGGGGTTGTATCAAAAATGCCTCTATGGGAATGGCTACTCCTGAAGGGAAAGCCGCCATGCACAAAAACGATTATCCGGCTACTGAAAAACATAAATGTATCGGTTGTGGGGTTTGCGTTGCCGAATGCCCCGCCGGAGCGATTACGATCAACCCTCTGATGATTGACCGTGATAAATGCATCGGTTGTGGAAAATGTATCGGATTATGCCCTGTTGCCGCTATCACGAGACCAGAAAACGAAGCACAAAAGCTCCTCTTTTTAGAAAGATTAGTAGAATATGCGCAGGCAGCAATCTCCAGAAATAATGATTTATATTTCAATATAATTATTAATGTATCTCCCAGTTGCGATTGTAGCCGCCATCCTGAAAAACCTTTTGTAGCTAATATCGGCATCTTGGCTTCTACGGATATTGTTGCTATTGAAGCGGCTGCTCATGATTTAGTGGATGCTGCTCATCATTGCGATGACGCTTTTCTAAAAGCTAACTCCGTGAGCGGAAAACATCAAATTGAGTATGCCGAACAATTGGGAATGGGTACCCGTAAATATAAATTGATCAAAGTAGATTAATTGTTTTAGTAGTCAATACGAATGAAATTAGCAGAACTTATCTGTCAGCACCCTGATGTGTTGTCTCTTTTACCTCGATTTGGAATAGAATTAGGTTTTGGTGAAAAAACAGTTGAAGAGGTGTGCACACAATATCAGGTCTCTTATTCTCTGTTTAATATGATTTGTAATATCTACATTGACGAATATTATTTTCCCGATATAGAAAAGATTACAATTGAAAATATGGATGGACTACTCCCTTACCTTGTAGCTTGTCATCAATTTTATTTTTCAGAGAGAATTCCTCATATTGAAAAACATCTCAAAATTATCGCTTCACATTGCGAAACTAAACTAAAGACCGTCTTACTCAATTTTTATGATCAATACCGTGATGAATTGGAAAAACATTTTAAATATGAAGAAGAAATAGTATTCCCATACATCAAAAACTTACTACATCACACTAAAAAAGGAAGTTATTCTATCCATAAATATGAACAAAATCACGAAAATATTGAAGATACCCTTTCTGACCTGACTAATATTATCATCAAATATTTACCTACTTCGATTGTACCTCAGGAAAAGATGTCCATTTTGAACGATATTTTTCATCTTGCTGCCGATATCAATAGACATACCTGGATAGAAAACAAATTGTTGATTCCTTACGTCTCATTTCTTGAAAAACAGTAAAAGATGACAAAAGAGATTACTATTTTAATTGCGGAACCTGTTTCTTTGATCGCTGAAGGCATCGAAGCTGTTTTTGAAAAGATGCCACAATATAAAGTAGTAGGATTGTGTGAAGAGTTTCCCTATCTTTTTGAGCGACTTATTGTTGCCAAACCTGAAATATTGATTCTTGACCCTGAGATAGTAGATTTTAGTAAACGAAAAAATATAAAATCCCTTTTTCAGGATTATCCAAAGTTATTATTAATAGCCCTTCCACACCAATATACTACTCAAAATGAGTTGAAACAGTACGATGAAATTATAGAACTGACCGACAGTTTTAAAAGGATAGATTTTAAGTTGACACAATTATTAAATCGCAAAAACAAGCCTTCTGATGGACCAGCAATTCATGATTTATCCGAACGCGAAAAAGATGTGCTCATAGAGCTCTCTCAAGGGAAAATGAATAAAGAAATTGCTGACAAATTACACATTTCAGTCCATACAGTGATTACCCATAGAAAAAACATTGTTAAAAAAACCGGCATAAAATCCGTTGCAGGGCTGACAGTGTATGCCCTTTTGCATCATTTAACAGAGAAAAAATAATTTTTTTTCGATTATTAAAAAAAAAGTTGTATCTTTGCGCGTCCTAATTGTGGAAAAAGTAAACAATAATAATTACAAACCAATATTATAAAAAAATGAAAAAAATTTACACAACAATGATTGCAATCCTCATTGTATCAATTGGATTTGCACAGAATAACGTTAGTAGTGTATTGACTACTAAGGAATCAGGAAAGATTCCGTTCAACATGTCAAACTTGAATAAAGATTCAAAAATCCCTTTTCCGGGAGATTTTTATTTTGATTATCCTACCGGTTTGGAAGATTTATGCGGTGATGCAGGTAACTACTATGTGGTTTTACTTCCCGACTCTTTATTAAGTACTGTAGTCACCTATCGTGCACAAAATTATGTAGTAGGTCAAATTTTTGATTTTTCAGAAACTGCTTTCTGGCGTGATAATTTTATTGGCGTTCTCGGTGAGGATGGTGTGTGGATTGAATATCCTAATGTAACAACAGCTACTCATTTTGATATTTCTGCTATAGAATTTCCATTTGCTTATCTTCGTGGTTCATCTGAACCTGCAAACGTTGTAGATACATTGGTAGTTTCTATTGCTGCTACTACTGACTTGGGTGCCTATACTTCCATTGTTAGCGCTGGTGCTCCTTATTTCCAAAATCCAAACATTCCTTTAAAACAATCTATCGCTAATATTGATCCTATTAACAATTTTCCTAAATTTAAACAGATTAAAAGAGCGTTAACAGCTGCTGATTGTGAAGATCTTACTTCACTGAATGGAAATTTTAAGTATTATCAATTTGAACTTGATGATCCTGATTTCCAAAACTTAACTCCTGATTATAAAATTGTAATTGCTTTTTCATTTATTCATGGGCAACCGTTTAACGTTCTTACTTCAGTTGCAGGAACTACTCATGGTTGTGGGGGATATCTTATGAAAGAAGATTGTAGATTGCCAACTTATTACCAAGGAATTTGCGAAAGTGTTCCCAATACAACAGAAATGCTTAATGAAAAGAGTCTCCCTCTTACAGCTATGGATTATAGCTACGGTTTAGCATTATTCTTGAATAAATTTATCAATGCTGAAATTTGGTGTGGAGAAATTGCTCGTCCAAGAGTAGGTATGTATATCTCTAATGTAGATGTAATTGAGGCCGTTAAAACAAACAACAACGGTTCTTTTTCTATTCAACCAAATCCTGCTACCGACAATTGTGTAGTTAAATTGGCTCAAACCGGTAACGCTCAAGTTGAAGTTTATAACCTCGTTGGTCAACAAATTTTCACAGCAAATACCAATAACCAAACTATTACCATCAATACCGGCAGCTTAAATAGCGGTATTTATATGGTAAAAATTACTCAAAACGGTAAAGTTTCTACCTCTAAATTGATGGTGAAATAATTTTACTATTGCTTATCTAAAAGAACCGCCTTTTCTAAGGCGGTTCTTTTTTTTGCACTATGGTGCATTACTATTTTTTGTATTTTTGCAGTTTATACCAAATAATAGGATTTATATGATAAAAAAGTTTCTTACTACATTATTATTAGTCAATATTTTATTTGTTTTATTGTCTAATCCTGTTGATCCTCAACGAGCAAAAACTATAGGGGTGAATTTTTTGAATAGCTATTCCTCGTCGCTGATAAGCGATTCTGACTTAGAACTGACATTAAATCGGGCTGATCTTTCTCATTGTTATATTTTTAATATTTCAGAGGGGGGATTTGTGATTGTTTCTTCCGAAGATCGAACTATCCCTGTATTAGGATACTCTTTTGATGGATTTTTAGATGTTCAAAATTTATCGCCTAATCTCATAGAAATACTCAACGGTTATCAGCAGCAAATACAGTATGTTATAGACCATGATATCGCCGGTAATGAGCAAATATCGCAGCAATGGGAAACACTCGGCAGCGTTTTTCGATCGGAAAGAGCGGTGGTTGTCAGTCCGCTTATTCAAACCAATTGGGGACAAGGAGCTTATTATAACTCACTATGTCCTTTAGATCCTTCAGTTTCATACTCTTATCAAGGACATGTCCCGGCAGGTTGTGTCGCTATAACGATGGCTCAGTTATGCAAATTTTGGTCATACCCTGAACATGGTTTTGGTAATCATGGGTATAATGCCAATTTTGCTTCATCCGGTTATGGTAACTATGGATGGCAATTTGCAGATTTTGCCAATACTACTTATAGTTATTCCCTGATGCCTAACCAGTTATCCTCATCAAGTTCTACCGCACAGGTCAATGCCGTAGCTACCCTTATTTATCATTGTGGTGTTTCGGTGGAAATGAAGTATGGACCTACCGGTAGTGGTGCCATATCTCTCGGATCTGATGTTTCTGCCGAAAGTGCTTTTAAAACCTATTTTGGCTATTTGAGCACTATAGGGCACTATAGAGATTATTATACTACTACAGAATGGAAAAATTTGATTAAAGCGGATCTTGATTTAGGTCGCCCTGTCTATTATGCAGCTTCAGATCCTAATTATGGAGGGCATGCTTTTGTCTGTGATGGTTATAATGATGCCGATTATTTTCACTTTAACTGGGGTTGGACAGGTTCTCAAAATGGATATTTCACCGTTGATAATCTCAATCCATCAAGCTATAACTTTTCTCAAAGTCATCGACTATTAACTGGTATTTATCCTTCTGCCCAAATAGAAGCTACTCCCAATAATCTGGATTTTTACGCCTATTCTGGGGATCTTTCTATACCACAAACTATTGTTGTTCAAGGATATAACTTAGCTACACCAATAACAGCTACTACTAACAATTCACAATATCAATTGTCATTAGACCAAACGACATGGAGTAATAGCATTGCACTTCCGGCGACCGGAGATACACTGTATATCAGATTTGCTCCCAATACTTCTACTAATATTTTTTCAACCATTACTTTTTCGGCTCAAGATGCCTCCCCTGTTACTGTTCAACTGCATGGTTATGCTTGTGATGTAGTTATGGATTTTCCATGGTCTGAAGGCTTTGAAGGCAACAATATCCCTGATTGTTGGCGACAAGAATTTATCGTTGGTAATCATCAATGGGATATTAAAGAGGGCAACCCTTATGGGGTTCCTACAGAGGCTCATGGGGGACAGCAATATGCAAATTTTTCCACCATAGGTTATGGCACGTATGGTTATACCTCACGGCTGATTACTCCTGAATTTGATTTTTCCTCTTTATTATCCTCCACACTTTACTTTTGGCATCTTCAAGATGGCTATGATACAACATATCAAGACCAATTAAAAGTATATTGCAGAGTATCAAGCAGTTCAGAATGGATATTATTACAAACCTATACCGACTCTATTCACGATTGGCAATTAGATTCGCTCACCCTTCCCAATCTATCTGCTCACTATTCCATTGCTTTTGAAGGCATTTTTCATTGGGGTAATGGCATCCAATTAGATGATATTTCTATTCAAATAGAAAATTTACCGGTCGTATCTTATATTCTTGTTGATACTCTTCCGCTCTATTTTAGCACTACAACACATCTCCCTACTTTTCCTCAAACGCTTGGTATTGCAGGAGTGAACTTAAATTCACCGATTACTGTTGTTGCAGATGCGCCCTTTGAAATTACCTCCTCCACAGTGTGGCATCAAGCTGAGAACATTAATGGATCTGGCTTTATAGACATTAGATATTCCCCCACGCAGGCAGGTAATGACACCGGGTATCTTCATATTACTGCTACCGGCCTTAATGAGATTAAAATACCTTTATTGGGAGTTGCAAATCCCAATGCTTATACTATTTTTGTGGCACATAATGCAGGAGGAACAGTCGATCCGGGTGTATCCACATCCGTTTTTGAAGGTTCTTCTCTTGTATTTACAATAACTCCGGATCAAGATTTTTTAATCTCCTCATTATTGATAGATGATGTTGAATGTGAACCTGTCAATCATTATGTGTTTGAAAATGTAACTTCCGATCATACACTTTTCGTCCATTTTGAAGAGGGCGTTTCTATCACAACATTACCAAGTACGCATACAGTGTTTGTGTATCCTAACCCATCAGAAGGTGTTATTTTTCTCGAATCACAACAACAAATTATCAATGCTACACTACACAACTCTGTAGGAGCATCTGTTTTAAATAAGAAAATAGGATCAAGAAGCAGCTTTATTGATGCTACGTTACTTCCTGCCGGACTCTATTTTTTGAGCATAGAGACTTCAGAGTACATGATTACTAAAAAGGTGATGATCAATAAACAACAATAACGGTGTATTATTCGCCTAAGATTCTGTTAATTTCGGGAACCACTTTTTTAGCATCTACAGGTTTTCTAATAAACCCATCTACAGGGAACCAGATCGTATCGCCATCTTCTGAGAGGTAATCTACACCAGCTTGACCGGTATTGATATCTTTAACTAAAAGGACATGTAGTTCTTTAAAGCCCGGATTTTTTCTAAATTCACGTGCCATAGCCTGGACATCTGATT
Source organism: Bacteroidales bacterium (assembly GCA_031287215.1). Classification (GTDB taxonomy): domain Bacteria; phylum Bacteroidota; class Bacteroidia; order Bacteroidales; family WCHB1-69; genus JAGVVH01. The sequence continues at coordinate 2,215 of JAITTF010000062.1, read as the reverse complement.
TTGTTGTAGTAAGAATGTCAATAGAGGTTTGCATCAAGACAGGCATTTTGCGCAAAGTAGGATCTTCGGTAATCTCCTTTGCCAATTCAAAACCCTCATAATGGGTAGTCATCATGACATCTAAGATAGCCAAATCCGGTTTTTCAGACCTAATTTTTTCCATTCCTTCTACTTTATTAGTAGCAGAAATGACTTTATAGCCTTCTCTTCTCAAAATGGTTTCGATAATAGTGATCACATCAATATCATCATCTACGATAAGAATCTTTTTACTTTCCATAGCGAATTTAACTGTATATTAATAATTATAATTACTTTCAATTTCGCTGCAAATATACGAACTTTATTTTAATAAATAAATAAAAAACAGATGTTTTTAAAAAAAAACATCTGTTTTAAAAAAGATTTTTAATTTAATCGTTAGCGGGCGTAATTTACGGCTCTTGTTTCTCTGATGACCGTAATTTTTATTTGTCCCGGATAGGTCATTTCGTTTTGAATCTGTTTTGAGAGGTCAAAAGAGAGTTGATTAGTCTGTTCGTCCGTCAATTTTTCAGCTCCAACAATCACACGAAGTTCTCTACCGGCTTGAATAGCATAAGTTTTGATAACGCCAGGATAGGTCAAAGCAATGGTTTCGAGGTCATTAAGACGTTTCATATAGGCTTCTACCACCTCTCTACGGGCACCCGGACGGGCACCTGAAATAGCATCACAGATTTGAACAATGGGAGCAATCAAGGTAGTCATCTCCATTTCATCGTGGTGTGAGCCAATAGCATTTACAATTTCGGGAGCTTCTTTATATTGTTCTGCTAATTGTGCGCCATAAAGTGCGTGCGGCAATTCCTGTTCAAGATCCGGCACTTTTCCGATGTCGTGTAATAGACCGGCTCTTTTGGCTAATTTAGGATTGATACCCAATTCTGCTGCCATCACAGCACACAGATTAGCTACCTCTTTAGAGTGTTGTAATAGATTTTGTCCATAAGAAGAGCGATATCTCATTTTTCCCACTAATCTTATCAATTCGTGATTCATATTATGGATTCCTAAGTCAATGCAGACATGTTTGCCAATTTCGGCGATTTCTTGTTCCAACTGTTTTTTAGTTTTTCCGACCACCTCTTCAATACGTGCAGGATGGATTCTACCGTCTGTAACTAATTTCTGAAGAGAAAGGCGTGCTAATTCGCGTCTCAGGGGGTCAAAACTTGACAAGAGGATCGCGTCGGGGGAGTCGTCAATAATCACGTCAACGCCGGTAAGATTTTCCAGTGTACGGATATTTCTGCCTTCACGTCCGATGATACGTCCTTTAACCTCATCATTTTCGATATTGAATACTGAAACTGCATTTTCTATTGCCGCTTCTACACCGGTACGTTGGATAGTTTTGATGATAATTTTCTTGGCTTCCAAAGCTGCAGAGGATTTAGCCTCTTCAATTATATCTTTACCGAGGATCATAGCTTCCGACCTTGCTTCGTCTTGCATGAGGATCACCAACTCTTTTTTAGCTTCTTCTGTAGAGAGTTCGGCGATAGCTTCTAATTTATTTTTTTGAACTATGATCTGTTTATCTAATTCGGCTTGTTTGGCATTAGAAAGTTCCAATTGTTTGCTAAGTGTCTCTTTTAAACGAATATTTTCGTTATTTTTGCGCTTGAGGTCTTCTAATTTCTGATTTAGGGTACCTTCTTTTTGTTTAATACGGTTTTCGCCGGAAACAATTTGATGGTTTTTCTCATTAACATACTTCTCGTGGTCTGCTTTAAGTTGTAAGAATTTCTCTTTAGCTTGCAACATTTTCTCTTTTTTCAGCATTTCGGCATCTTCTTCTGCTTTTTTGACCAGATCTTGAGATTTTTTGGTCAACGAGGTTTTGAGGAGTGTGTGTGAAAGGGCGATCCCTATTCCTACTCCGACTATAGTCATAATTATGGTGATTGTAACTTGCATATTGTATTTTTTATTTAGTTTATATTACATTATGGTATTTTTTTAAATAAAAATCCGCAATAGTTCCATAAGGGTTTCATTAAACTCCTATTAAATTACGATGAAGGAGCTCTTGCACTTCAAAATTCCACGGGTTAAAAGGAAACCTTGCTTCGCAGCAATCAGGCCTTTTTTTAACACAAGAAACCTATCCTTCGATTTGTTACTGTTGAGTTTAACAAACGTATTAGAACTATTGCGGGTTATAGTATTG
>JAITTF010000032.1 GCA_031287215.1 Bacteroidales bacterium | reverse complement strand
AATCTATGTAAGCTGATTTCATTTGTGTTTCAATGTTTACCGGAATAATTTTTTCACCTTCTGTCATTTTTTTCGCTCTTCTTTTTATATAAAAAATTGATTATCAATAATTTGACTTTTTTCTTAATAGACTACGAAAATACAATTTTTTTTTTACTTTTGCACACATGCTCAATAAAAAAATGATTTTGATTTAAAATATTGTAAATCAAACATTTGGCATTTTGTCAGGATTACGTTTTTTAATATAAAAAATATATGAGGAGAGTAGTAATTACAGGAATGGGGATATATTCCTGTATTGGGAAAAATTTGGAAGAGGTGGCGCAGTCGCTTTATGCAGGGAAATCGGGCATTGGTATCGACCCGAAGCGCATCGAATATGGCTATAGAAGTCCTTTGACGGGCATTGTAGAGCGTCCGCAATTGAAAGCGTTGCTCGACCGTCGCTTACGTACCTGCTTGGCCGAAGAGGGCGAATATGCCTATATGGCTACATTGGAAGCGCTTAAAAATGCCGCTATTGAACTTGATTATTTGGAACATAATGAAGCAGGAATTTTTTACGGCAATGATTCGTCAGCTAAGGCAGTGATTGATGCACATATGATTGCATTAGAGAAAAAAGATACTACGCTAATGGGGTCAGGGGCTATTTTTCAATCTATGAACTCCACCGTTACAATGAATTTATCCACTATTTTTAAATTGAAAGGGATAAATATGACTATCAGCGCGGCTTGTGCCAGCGGTTCGCATGCTATAGGTTTAGGATTAATGTTTATCCGTGCCGGTTTGCAGGATATGGTGATTTGTGGCGGTGCTCAAGAAACCAACTATCTCTCTATGGGCAGTTTTGATGGCATTAGCGCCTTTTCGATGCGTGTGGACGAGCCGGCAAAGGCTTCCCGTCCTTTCGACATTTTCCGTGATGGTTTGATACCGAGCGGCGGCGCAGCTACCCTCATTTTGGAAGAGTATGAGCACGCCGTAAAACGTGGTGCGCCCATTATTGCCGAAGTGTTGGGCTACGGCTTTTCGTCAAACGGCGGCAATATTTCGCAACCCAGCGACACAGGCTCTATGATTGCAATGCAACGTGCTTTGACTGATGCAGGCAAAACCATTCATGATATTGACTACATCAATGCGCACGCTACATCCACGCCACAAGGCGATGCTTACGAGGCTATGGCACTTGATAAGCTGTTTGGCGCAGTGCGCCCACCGATAAGTTCCACCAAATCTATGACCGGCCACGAGTGTTGGATGGCCGGCGCAAGCGAAATTGTATATTCTAACTTGATGATGTTGCATAATTTCATAGCACCCAATATCAATTTTGAAACCCCGGACGAATATTCGCAAAACCTGAATATTGCCACGAAAACTATTGAAAAAAAGATAAACACCTACCTCTCAAATTCATTTGGCTTTGGTGGAACTAACAGTGCTTTAGTGGTGGGAAAGTTTGAGTAATACCCAATTTATTTGCTTATTTTTCCGTTATCTAAAACGAATACTCGTTTTTACTAAGCCGATTATAGCTTCTCAAATTTCAAGTTATTGAGCATTGCCTGACTTTGACATTTAGGTGTCCCAATGAAAATATTTGGCCACCAAAGCATTGATTGATAAAATATGCTTTATCTTTGTTTATTAGGCGGACAAGTTGTATCCATTACATTGCCAAAAAATATGTAAACTAAATGATTGATTCTTTCTTAATTTCCCATAGTTTCCATAGTTTCCCATATTTAGCTCTTTGTCTTTTAAGGATTCTTTGATATTTTTTTGACCTTTCCCATTCTGATTTTTTATATAAAAATTCTATCATTAAACTGTCTATTTTTATAGTAGTGTCTTGTAAAGGTTTAACGGAAAGTAAACAACTGTCGAAAAATTCTTTATTCTTGCAGGGAACATGACGATAACCTACATTTAATTCTTCTACCCTATAGTCTGGTGGATAGAAAATGCCTATTACTATCTTACGATAAATCGTAAATTCTTTCCAAAAAGTTCTTTTTTCCATACCTGAATAGACTAAAGTATCACAATAAAAAAGAGGTTTATTCCTGAGTATATCGTTATGAATGCTGTCAATTTCTTCTGGTGTATTATCCCAATTAAGAGAACCTTCTTTGGAAATTTCAATACACTGTTTTCCATAATTGAACTTATAACCCGAATAAGTGTGCCCGCTATTCACACCTAATTTATATCCTTTAGGAACAATCATTGTATAACCTTTTGCCTCTACTGTAGGCTTGAAGGTTATGGTTTCGGTTTCTTGGAGTGCATATTGTGATACACAGCCTGTAAAAATCATTAAACATATCACAATCAATACACCCTTACTTAAAAAGGGGATGTATTTCATGTTTATCTAATATTAGGATACAAAAAAGGCAAATAAGGTTTATGATTTTTATCTAACATGGCAGGACCGCTGCCTATCACTTGTCCGGGAGGAGCATTGCCATCTTTAGCATAATGTGTTCGTAATGGAAATTTTAATTCATTCCGAATGGCATTTTCCCGATATACAGCTGCCCATTCTCCTTTTATTAGTTCTTTGTTGTATTTATCATGGATAATAGCGTCAGGAACATTACACATATTATCATAAGCATGAGACAATTCATGCCCAAGCGCTATAGTTGCATCAGTACATCCATATTGATTTCCTTCTACCGGTACACCACCGCTGGTATTCGAATTCCACGCTAATAAACCATTGGTAGCATTGCCCGTTTCAAACTCTTTTCCTGTTGGACTGAACTGAGATGAAGTAGAAGAATTAATATCAAGTTTATAGTTTTTATTTGATTGCAATGCTCCGATTAATTTACTTCCCATTTTAGTTCCACTCAATTTATCCAAAGCCGCAGTAGTTTTCCCCAAAAATCCCGTCCGTTCACCGGTAAATTCCGAGCCGTCTTTATTAAACAGTTTGCCGTTCTCATAACGATAACTATTGCCATCACCTCCCGCAATCCAGATTTCCTCTCCATTCGGGTCCACCAAAATCATCGGATTTCCCGCGCAATAATTATAAGGCGTAAGTGAGGGATATTTATCACTCATCGGGTCAACGGATAACCAAATACTCAGTTCCGAATCATAGTACCGTGCGCCGAAGTAGGAGTAGCCG
>JAITTF010000013.1 GCA_031287215.1 Bacteroidales bacterium | reverse complement strand
AGCCGACCGTTCATGTTGATGATCTTGAAAATATCTAAATGCTCGTGCCCGGTGAAACCTCTATCAAAAAGATGGGTGCAGGTGTCGGATTTGCGCCAGTCGTTGTACAATCTTCTATTGCCCCAAGGGTCAAATTGCAGAGTGTTAACGACATTCTTATTTTGGTCGGTAATCACATTGTAACTGCCGAGCAGGTCGGTGTGGATGTAATAGATGGTGTCTGTAAAAACGGACACTACTGTTGCCTCTTTTGATTGCCTTGAATGATATGATTCAACTATATAAATTTCAATTCCAAATAATGACTTAGATCTTTTCATTTTATTCAAAATCTTCTGGATAAAGGGTCAACAAATATTTATATTCCCATTTATTGATTTTTTCAAGACTCCAGCGACTTGTGTCTAAAGGGTTTAGATTAATAGGTGTGCCCTCTTTTGAAATTTCAAGTTTCTTTATAAACACGATAATAACGCTTTTATCATTTACTGTAAAAATAGTATGTGGTTTTGCTATTATTAATTCTGATTGTGCTGAAATGCTAAATGAAGAAAAGCCAGGATTTTGATAAGTTCTCTCTAAAACTACTTCTATAGTGTCATTACAATTGTTTTGAATGGCAATATCATAATATATGAATTTATCACATGAACATAGACACAAAACAATAAAAATTGTATAGATTTTTTTCATATTAAATTATCTTTATTTTAAATTCCACATCCACATAAACGGATAGAAAAAAGCACCAAACCCGAATTCATACCATTTATACGTGCTCGTTTCTATAGGGAAAAGAGTAGGATAGTTAATAGTCATCCCCAAATTATATGCTCCACGCCTTGTAGCATCATATTCACTTAAACAATCATTATTTATGACACTTGGCAATCCAACTCTAAACAAATACATCGGACCCATGATTCTACTTTGATAAGTATGCCCATATTCGTGTGCAAATAAATCTCTTCCATAATTATTGGTTGTTTGATCATTAGGACTTAAAGCTATATTATCCCCATAAATATAATGTCCAAAAGATATAGCATCATTAAGGGTATTTTCTGGTGTTCGATTAATTAATCTACCACCATAAAATCCGCTGGCAGTAATTTTATCACCTATATTCAAAGCATGTCCAAAAGTATTTCCTACTTGGTCTTGCAGAAATTCGCCGCCGGTTAAGTTGTGAATTACTTGTAGCGGCCATTCTATATCTTTGGCAGATTCGGAACAATTGAAAATTGAAAGTGGACAAATGGAGAACAGAAAAGAAAGACACTTCACTCTGTTGGTTGCTGAGCAGAGTCGAAGTACTCCCTCAAAACTCATCCCCCCATTAACTGTAACAGACTGTTCAAATTTCATTTGGTTTAGTTTTTTGCAAAAATACAACAATTTTCATACCATATCAACTTATTCAAAATCTTCTGGATTAACGGTTAAAATAGCATGATAGTTATACTTTGAAGTATGTGTTAATACCCATCTTGTTGTATCTAATGGTGGGTGCAAAATATTTTGATTATATTTTTCAATACTCATCTCTTTAATATATCGAGGAATAGCCCCTCTTGTGAATTTCATAATCGTTTCACATTGATATATGAAGTTTTTGGAATGAGGATAGACTGTATCTATAATGATTCGACTATTCTCTATATAGTCTGAGATTACAGTCTTAACAATTATTGATTGATCACAATTGTTTTGAATATACAAATCCATGTATACAGACGGGTCACAAGATGTCAATAATAAACTTAAGAATAAAACAATTTTTATGAATTTTTTAAATATTACATTATTTTTTATTTTTTCCATTGTTGTAAGTAACTTAATATAATTTATGCATAAAGACTAATAATTCCACATCCACATAAAAGGCCATAACACAGGTGCTCCAAAATATTCATACCATTTATAGGTGCTTGAAGTAAACTCTGAAAAATCTCCATATTTTCCAGAAGGTTGTATTCCTAAGTTTGTAAAACCCCTCCTATTAGCATCTGTTTCTGTTTGTCCATTGTTATCATATACACTGGCAATTCCTATTCTAAACAAATACATCGGACCCATGATTCTACTTTGGTAGGTATGTCCATATTCATGAGCGAATAAATCTCTTCCATAATTATTGGTTGTTTGATCATTAGGACTTAAAGCAATTTCATCCCCATAAATATAATGTCCAAATGATATAGCATTATTGAGAGTATTGCTTGGTGTTCGATTAACCAATCTTCCTCCATAAAATCCGCTGGCAGTAATTTTATCACCTATATTCAAAGCATGTCCTAAAGTATTCCCTACTTGGTCTTGCAGAAATTCGCCGCCGGTTAAGTTGTGAATTATTTGTAGAGGCCATTCAAAACCATTGGCACTTTTGTCGTAAGAAAACATGGTAGCGATAGGAGAAAATCTGCTCCATGCCATATTCCACCAGTTTTGCATGGGCTGGTCGTTACCCGCTAAGGATTTTACTAACGATACACCAAAATCTATAGAAGAAAGAGTAGTAGAAGTAAATAACGATGTGCCGGCTGCCGTAGTGAAAACAAAAGCACCTGTAGCTACTAAACTTGTTGATACAGCCCCACCAGTCAAAAAATCCACCCCAAGCCCAATCAACAACCCCTGCCACCACTTCAACTTATTGCCACTCGGATCGGTAAAC
>JAITTF010000359.1 GCA_031287215.1 Bacteroidales bacterium | reverse complement strand
AGCTTCGTTGAAGCTATTGAAAGTGGTTATCCTATAGTTATGTGGCTAAACGATAGCGTAGCTTATAATTGATAATCAACAATATAAAATTATAGTAACATAAAAAAAATAAAAAGAGTTATTTACGGACCAATATGTAGGAAATTAATTTACTGAAGAGATGATGGGAAAAATGAACTATGCGGTTAGTTGTAGCTTACTGATGGAATACAATGAATATAATGACGAATAATAATAACAATAAAAAATATAGCATGGTTTACATTAGAAAAAATTTAGCATACAGAGATGACGATCAATATGTAGTTGTGAGGGTTACTGAAGATGAGGTTGATAGTGTAAAAATAACAAACAGACAACAAGGATGACATTGGTATGGAGCTGGGTATAATTGGTTTGGTAAAGATGACATAAAGGTCTTTCGCCAAATGAAACAAAATGAATTTCAGCAATATAATATTTACAATGAAAATTTTTTAATTTGCTACACATACTCCTTCTGACGTAACGATGAACGTATGAACATCTACTAATATAGTAAAAAAAAAAAAAAAAAAATGGAAAATATCTATATATCTAAAGAAAAGTCAGAAGAGATAATAAATGCTTGTAAATTATTACCTGTCATTGAGAAATTTATACCGCTAAAAAAGAGCGGAACCAATATGGTAGGAGAGTGCCCAATGTGCGGTAATAAAAAGTCGTTCAATGTCTCCATCGGAAAAGAGATGTTTAAGTGTTTCAAATGCGATTGGGGAGGAAATAATGCCGCTAAGTTTTTTATGGAAGTAAAAAAAATATCTTATAATGAAGCCTTGCAAGTAATGGCGGAAACAGCCAATATTATCATTGAAAAGAAGGGGAACCCAAAGCTGAAGAAACAGAAGTCAATCATCGCAGACAACTTCAAAAATCGACAATTGAAAATGTCAGGGCTTGAACCAAAAGATGTTAAAGCATGGGAATATCTTCCTGAGGATAACAAACAAAAGGAGGTAGATGTTTTTTTTTCAGGGACAATCGGTAGCAACAACAAAATCCTTGACGGGGATGATATGATTATAAAATATCTTGACTTAAATGGAAAGTTAGTAACATATTATGATGATAAAAATAAAAAAGAAAATGCATTTTATAGAATAAGATGGCAATTTCCAGAAAGCCATTTAGACAGAAGCTATCGACCGATAAAGTATAAAACACCGTATGGAGCTAACATACAAATGTATATCCCTGAAAAGTTAAGGGTAATATACAGAGATAATCATACTACCCGAAGACTATTTTTTACTGAAGGAGAAAAAAAAGCAGAAAAGATGTGTAAACACGGTTTTCCTGCATTTGGCATGCCGGGCCTTCACTCATTAGTAGGTAAAGATAAGTCTTTCCCGGAAAGTATTACCCGTTTTATTGAAAGATGTGGAGTAAAAGAGGTGTTTTTTGTTCTTGACAGTGACTACATGGATATATCTAATAATCTAACGCCAGATAAAGATATAACACAGCGCCCACGCACTTTTTTTTATGCCGTAAAAAAATTCAAAGATTGGATGAAAACACTTGCTAACCGAAATATATACTTAGAAGTTTACTTAATAGGAGGAAAAACAGAAGAAAAGGGAGTAGATGACCTCTTTACAGGAGTTCTAAAAGGAAAAGAAAATAATTATAAGATGGAATTGGATAAACAGATCAATTCCATCGCACAAGAGAATTATTCAGAATGTCAATACTTTAACCTGTACAAAATTTCCACAATAACAGACATAAAACTTCAAAACATCTGGAATCTAAATAATAAGGTTGATTTTTGCACATTCCATAAAGAAAGATTGAAATCTATGGAATATTTTACGTTTGGGTTCAATCGGTGGAAGTATGATGAAGATGAAAATATAGTTCAATCACATCCTATTAACGAAGACGAGGATTTTGTTGCTAAAAAAATAAAAAAAACAGAAAATGACGAATCTGATAAATTCGAAATTATTGGATTTGACTATATAAACATGCAAAATTTTTTCAGAAACAGAGGGTACTTCAGGTACGAAAATGTTGATGAAACGATATCATTTGTTAATATAACAAATCATATTTTTAGAAAAACAAGATATGATAAAATCAAAGATTTTGCGCTAAATTTATATAGAGATATATACCCGAAAAACATTAACAATTATCTGGCCTCAAAACAAGGTTCGTTTTTTTCTTTAGATCAAATAAGCAGAGTAGACTACATTATACCAGATTTTTTAGAAGCAGAACGCAATCATGACTACCTGTTTTTTTCAAATAAAATATTGTCAATATCTTCGGAAAATATTAATTTAATTAATATTGATGATATTGAAGGTGTAGTAAAAGATATTGATATTATAAATTTCGAATTTAAGAAATTACCGCCACTATTCGAAGTAACAAGACATGATGACGTATTCCAAGACAAGCCGTTTTATCAACTAAATATCACAGATTTAGGAAAAAAATGTGATTTTTTAAAATATATAGAGGTTACATCTGATCTTAATTGGGAAAAACATTACGACGAAGATAGACATTTTACAGGAAATTTTGACAACAATGAAGAACCTGCAAAAATTAATTTGACAATGTTAAATAAGATGACATCAATAGGTTATTTAATGCATCGATATCGAGATAAAAATTGCGAAAAGGCAATCATTGCGATGGATAGCTCGTTAGGATCACGTGCTGGATCAGCAGAGGGGAGAACAGGAAAATCAATGTTCGGTCACGCTTTAGCAAAAATAAGACATGTCCTTTGGATGGACGCAAAGAAACCAAATTTTGAGGACGATAGGTTTCAATGGGATCAAATTTCAGAAGATGTTAATGTTGTTTTTTTAGACGATGTTAAATTAAATTTTAAATTTGATTCAATATATAATATTGTAAGCGGAATTATGACGATAGAAAAAAAATCTATTGGAAAAAAAACTATTACAGGATCTCAAGTTCCAAAAATACTATTAACTACTAACCACGCTATTAATGGAGATACCTCAAGTTATAAAGATCGCCAAATTAAAATACCATTTTCGGATTTTTTTTCGGAGAAATACAAACCTTACGAGTTTTTCGGTCATTTATTATTTGAGAATTGGGATATAGATCAGTGGAATTTATTTTACAATTTTATGGCACAATGTATGCAGTTGTATTTTGTTTTTCAAAAAAACGAATGGGGAATCAATAATTCTGGAATAATAGATGCACAGTGTAGACCATTGGAAATGAAACTATGGAAACAATCAATAGGAAATACATTATTTGATTTTTTATGTGATTTTTTTCAGGTTGACGATGAACATTATGAAATTAGAACTAATAATCTGAACAGACCTATCATAAGGAAAGAAATTTACGATGAATATCTCAGACGATACCCCTCACAAGAAAAGTATTGCAGTCCAAACAACTTTTGGGAAAAAATCCAATCTTTTTGTAAATACTTTGAGTTTAAGTTCAATCCTATTCAAGGAGTTGACAATAAGGGATATGCACGATACCATAAGAGTAATGGCGTTGAATACATCACCATCGCCAACAAATACTTTACACAATAAAAACAACATAAACAATTTAGACAATAAGATTTACTAACCTACAGCAAAATGGCACAAATACCTTTTATATCAAGCGTAAGCGTGCTTTCGGGGGTGGGGGGGGGGGGGG
>JAITTF010000293.1 GCA_031287215.1 Bacteroidales bacterium | reverse complement strand
TTGGTTTGTTGTTCGGAGTAAATTTTATCATAATAAGCTCTTCTATTGCTATTAATCTGATTAGTAGCCATTTTAAAGCGTTCCCAAATTTCCTCTTTTTTATCGTCAGAAACGGGACCTACCTCTTTCCATTCATCGTGTAATTGTTGTAACTCTTTGAATGATTTATTGATAGAATCTTGGAGTAATAAAGATTCTGCTCTTTCGCAGATGTTGATTTTAAGTTCCAGATTTTTTTTCAGGTCTAAAGAACGGAGTTCACGATTTATTTTTAGAATATCAAAAAATTTATCAACGTAATAGTGATAAGTATTCCAAAGATTTCCTGATTCATTTGCCGAAACGGGTCCAATTTCTTTCCATTGTTCTTGAAAATTCTTAAAATTATCGTTTAGAATTTTAAGGTTAGATTCGTTTTCGACGAGATTTTTAAGTCCTTCAATGACCGCTTGTTTAGCTTTAAGGTTTTTTTGTTTTTGTTTATCAACTTCTTCTAAGAACTTAACTTTATTATCTTTAAAAATATGAAGAGCCTGATTAAACCGTCTTTCAAGGTTAGATATTTCAGCCACAAATTCCTCTTTTACACCACCCTCTTCTAAGAATTTTTCTAATTGCTGTTGTTTTTCGGCTTTAAGGATTTTTAAAATATTAGATTTTAAAACGCCGACACGTAATTTTGTTTTATTATGGTCAGTATCACGAACCACATTTTCGAGTGCAGTAACTGCGTCTTCAAATGATAAATCAGCATATTTAGCTTCAATATGTTCGATAGATTCTTTTACGCCCTGATTATCAACATCAATTTCCTCATCCTCTTCTGCGGTAAGTTCCTCCATAGATTGATGATGTTCAATATCTGCCATCATATTCTCTACCGATTCATGTAATTCGACTACCGGATCGGGAGATTCCTCAACCACAATGGGTTCTATAACCTCTTCTTTAGCAACTTCCACCGGTTCGGATTGTGATACCGGTTTTACAGAAGCAGGTTCAGATTCAACAATTGGATTTTTAGGTTCTACGATGTTAACATTTTCAGCGGAAGTATGCATTTCGGGTTCAGGTTGTTCTTCGTTTTGCGTACTGATTTGACCTTCTTGAGAAGCGTCAGAATTCACCTCTTGACTTTGATTTTCAACATCTTCAGGGTGAAGGAGCTCTTTTGATTCCATAAATAAAATATATTGTTATTAGATTATATTTTCTTTAAAAATAGGGCGACAAATATACTACTTTTTTTTATAATGGTTTTTGTACATTTGGTTAATTCTTTTTTTGCAGTGCTATAAAATATGAACCATAAAAAAAATCTTTCAAGAAAAATATTTTCTTTTCTTTTACTAAATTCTAAAATGATAATTCCGTTATTTCGCAATCAGCACTACACCTGCCATAATTAAAAACATTCCTAACCAGCGAGTTAATGGTATTGTTTCGTGGAAAATGAAGAAAGCAAAGAGCATCCCGAAAACATAACCTAAGGCAGTAATAGGATAGGCAATAGAGAAATCAAAATGTTTGAGAATATATAACCACAAGACGGTAGCAACGGTCATGCTGGCTCCGGTAGCTAATAGCCACCAATTAGTCAATAAATGACCAAAATACGACCAAGTAAAACTAAATTTTTCCATTCGAGCCATGGCTAATTTAAGAAAAACTTGACCACTTGAAAGGAATAAACATTGAATAGCTGCCAGCGAAATTACTCTCCACATGATGATAATAATATTAAAGAATGATTTTTATTTTCAAATTGATTGTAAAACAAAATGTTTTTTACACCTTGTAGTTCTTTTTGATTCTGATTTACAAATAGATGTGCAGGAATTCGTTGCTGTTGCAAGCACGTAGCAACCGCATAAAGTCCTAATCCTGAAGCCGTATAAGATTCCCCAAAAACATGTTTATAATGAAGTAAAGGCTTTTCTGGAAAAAGATTTTGACCAATATGGGCATAAACGGCATCGTTTTCAGTTGCTCCATTCACTCCAATCATCACCGCATCGATATCGACTCCTTCGACTCCATTAACTTCTTCACCGTAAGCCATCTCTACATGCTTAATCCGACACATCGCCTTCATATTTTTTTCTGAGGACAACATCATACTCACTGCAGTTTCCCCTGAGAATCCATCTTTTGCATGTCCCAGGTAGCCTGTTTTTTCGAGCATGGAAAAATATTTGGGCGTCATTTCATCGTGTCCACCTACTAAAGCAGTTGTAATTTCTCCCTGAGATAATTGCATAAAAGCATCTAACAGAGCACATTCAAACGAGATTCCTTTATGGGCATAAGTTGAATTATAACCATGACATTTAGCATCAATAGCAATAAGCGAACTAATAGTATTATGAGTAGATTGCATAAAATGGGTAGGTTTGAGCATCTCTTCTCCTTCAAAAGTGAGTGCTTCCAAAAAAAGCTCCGTATTTTCCACGCAGCCTAATCCTGTTCCGGTAATGATCGCATCCGGATTGTTGATCGCCGTATTTTCCATTACTTTTCGAGCCGTTAATAGTGCTCTTTTTAAGATTTTTCCATATCTACGGGCTTCATTAGGCGTAAAATATTGTTTAAAATCAGGGTCTATAGCTCTCCTATAGGGTTCATGATAGGCAATAGGATGCTCCATCCAATCGTGAGACAGAGGATTTTGAACCGATATTTGTTGAGCATCAATGATAAAGACGTCTTTCATTTTGTTTATTTAGAGAAGATTAATGCTGTATCATTTCCACCAAACCCAAAAGAGTTGGATAATACATGTTTAAGCGTTTTATGGGAAATGTTTTCTTGTGAAGGAATGAATGTCAATTCAGGCATTTTTTCCTTAAAATTAAGATTATCGGGAATAAAATTATTTTGAAGTGCTAAAATTGAAATGACTGCTTCTACCCCACCCGCAGCACTGGTTGTATGTCCTGTAAATGCTTTTGTAGAAGAAACAGGAGGGATTTGATCGATAAATAGTCGTTCTATCGCAGTCCCTTCACTCAAGTCATTATTGCTTGTTCCTGTGCCATGTGCATTGATATAATCGATATCAGCTGGTTGTAAATGAGCATTTGACAGTGCATTTTTCATGGCGAGATAAGCACCAATTCCATCAGAAGAAGAGGCAGTTTGGTGAAAAGCATCACAAGTATTAGCATAACCTGAAAGCGCACACAGAGGCTCTATTTTTCGTTTTTGAGCAAATTCTGAAGACTCTAAAACGATATAGGCAGCACCTTCGCCAAGGTTTAGTCCGGCACGGTGAGCGTCAAAAGGTTTACAGAGTTCATGGTCAAGAATCATCAACGTATTAAAGCCATTGAGGTGAAATTTAGTAATGCATTCACAGCCACCGGCAACGACAATATCGGCTCTTCCATCGCGAATGAGACGAGCACCCGTCATGATGGCATTAGCCGCTGATGAACAGGCAGTTGAGATTGTTTCTAAAAGGAAAAAAATGCCAAAATGGCCGGCAATCATCTCCGTACAAGTACCACAATCGTGTGTAGCGATATAGTCATTTTTACTATTATTCTCTAAAAAATCAGCATAAAACTGTTCACTTTTATCCATTCCTCCTACCGTAGTGCCGGATATGAGGGCTATTTTAGGATGGAGTAGCGCATATTGGGGAGTAAGTAAATTGGCTTGTTGCAGTGCTTCTTGTGCCGCCAATATACCCATCAATGAAGTTCGGGTAGTAACTTCCGTTTCAGGAATGTTCAACCTTTGTTTCATCTCTTCATTAGAAAATTTGACCTCTCCTACCGGAAATTCGGTATGAGCAGTTTTAAGGTAATGAAGTGTAGCTATGCCTGAACGATTGTTTGTTAAAGCGTTCAAAGTTTGTTCTTTACCCAATCCTAGTGCAGATATAATACCTGTTCCGGTAATCACTATTTCTTTCATTTGTAAAATAGGTATGAAATACTCCACATCTCTATTTAGTCCTATTAGCCTGAATATATTCAGCCATGACTGCTACTGATTTGAAAATTTCTTTCCCTTGAGAAGCATCTTTGAGCTTAATACCATAATTTTTTTCCATCAAAACAATCAGTTCTAATGCATCAATAGAATCTAAACCAAGACCATCCACAAAAAGAGGAGCGTTTGCATCTATCTCTTCTGGTTTAACATCTTCTAAATTAAGAACTTCAATAATTTCTTTTTTAAGTTTTAAAATTAATTCTTCCATTTTTTTGAATTTAAAATGATTTATTGTATAGTGTATTTATATTTTCTGCTAAAAAAGGCATACCACCATCTTTGCCTTGCTCTACCCACATCATCAACACCTCTTGTGTTTCTTCATAAGCCTCAATCCATGCCGCTAAAACACTTTGCGTATCGCGATCTTGAAAAGCATTTTCTACCGTTCTGACCATTTGTACCGCATCAAAGTGTGGCGTTATATAAAACGAAGTTTCGCCATAAAGTTTATTTCTAATGGCTATTTCACCGGTTACGATATTGGGCAGTGTATAGACAAAAACTGAAGGACTTGGATAATAATTTTGAGCTTCAATAGAATCTTGAAATTTAGTGTCGTATTCTAAAGAAGAACTTCTATTAAAGCATATAATTGCCATATTATCAAACATTAAGATATTTTCATCTTCTTCTCTAAAAATCAATTCAGAAGCTAAAAAGCCCAGCTTGGAAAGGGTATCCATCTTGTGAAATTTGGGATAATCCACCGACAACGCACGATAAAGAGCTGTAAGAAAATGAGTACCTTCCTCCTTGGGGAAAGGGTACAACGCTCCGTCTATCACCACAAATTCCCGGTCAATCTTACAATATTTTCTAATTTTCATTTTTTTAATAATTCTCTTCTATTTTTTTATCGTTTTTTTTACTCACTCCTCAAGACCATTACGTACCAGCAAAGTAGCATTGCACCCACCAAAACCGGACAACATTTTTATAAACATTTTTTTATCAGTATATTGGTTAGTACTAACTATATTCAAATGCTCACGATCATCACCTTTAGAGAATCCAGCAGAAGCAAGGATGGTATGATCTGCAAGTGCCAAACTGGAAATAATAGTTTCCAAAACACCTGCAGCACCCAGTGTATGACCAAAATAACCTTTTAAACTATTGGTAGGTAGTTGATTAAGTCCTGTACGGTTCAACGATACCGTTTCCATGGCATCGTTGTAAGAAGTTGCAGTTCCATGGGCATTAATAAACGCAATATCTTGTGTGTCAATATTTTTTAGAATATAAGTTAAAGCTCTAACGCACCCCTCTCCTGTTCGTGAGGGTCCCGAAATATGGTTTGCATCATTTCTAACTACTCCATTGAGCAGCGAAAAATGAGTATTTGGCAGTGTTCTTAATTCGGGAATTTTTTTCGAGTAGATGATCGTTGCAGCGGATTCCCCTAAGTTAAGTCCGGTTCTATCCACATCAAACGGGTTACAACATTCTGAAGATAAGGCTTTAAAGGATTGAAAACCGGCAATTACAAATTTAGACAACATATCTGCCCCGATGACTACCGCCTTATCATAATGGTCTGTTTCCAACTCACGCAAAGCAGCAATCTGAGCAGATGCTCCTGATATACAAGCATTTGAAACAATGACAGGCGTATTTGGATTTTGGAAAAACTGTGTAATACGTTGAGCTGAGTGCCATAAATATTTTTTTGTCTGCTGATGATCATTTTCTAAAGCCTCTACATTTCCTTTTGTCGAAGACAAAACAAACAGCACACGAGCATTTGATAGCTCAATTTGAGCCGTCTTGTTGGCATCTAAAACCGAAAGGATAGCTGCTTTTTCAAGGGTTGAATAGTGGTTTGAATCATTACAAATAGCGGTAAATTTTTCCTTTAAAACCACTTTATCAATCATGGATGCCACAAACGGTTCTACGGAATCAAAGCATGAATTATACAGAACCAAACCTGATGAACCTGATTTAACCGCAGCATAATTCTCTGAAGATGAGAATCCAAGCGAAGAGATGATATTATGACCGACACACGTTATCATAGCAATCTCCATTTACGTTTCCATTCTTCAAAAAATTGAGGATTGGTCCACTGTAATTGATATTCTTGATCTAAAAAGACTTGGGTAGAAGAGCCTATAGCCACTAAAGAGTCATTTTTTAAATTATAGATTTTATAATCAAAAATGAGTTTTGCTGCTGTCGAATTTTTAAAGGTAATCTCAATAAGGGCTTGATCTCCATATACTAACGGTTTTTTATAGTTAAATTTAAGGTCAATAAGAGGGGCATAATAGCCATTTCCAAATATATCTAAATAGGCTAAACCATATTTTTTGCCAAAAGCCTCACGAGCATCTTCAAAGTAGAGTACATAAGAGCCGTGCCAAACGATGTTCATCGAATCTACTTCACTAAAACGGACTGTAATTTCCGTATTAGCTGTTAGGAGAGTCTCTTCTTGGGTAGCAATTTCATCCTCCGTAACGGCGATTTTCATCTCACCGGAAGCAATAAGCTCATCCCCTACTTTCACCGTTGCCGTTACCAAGGTCATATTAAACACTTCACAAACTGTATTTATCTCAGTAAC
>JAITTF010000262.1 GCA_031287215.1 Bacteroidales bacterium | reverse complement strand
AGCGAATGCTTTAGTGTCGTTTCCGACGGCATTGGTTACTTTAACTGTAAAGTTAAAAGTTCCTGCTGTTGAGGGAGTCCCTGAGATTACTCCCACAGATGATAATGTTAAACCTGTAGGCAAGCTGCCTGACTCTACAGACCATGTTAAGGGGGCAGTTCCAGTAGCTGTGAGGGTCTGGTTAAATGATGAAGCCACAGTTGTATTAGGAAGTGTAGTCGTTGTGATTATAGGAGGTAATATGGATGGATCTATAATAGATATATTATCTATCGCTGCAGGAGGTTGACCTCCCACAGAATAGTCATTTTTCCAAAAGAAAACGAGGTTGTAAATGTCGGGAGTGTTTACTGTAAAAGTCTTAGAAAGCTCCTGAAAAGAAGTGGTTAGATTTAGTATTCCATCAGAAAGGTCTATCCATCCCGAAGGAGTCTCATTATTGTTTGCCGTCATTCCATAAGGATCTCCACCTACAATAGGAACTGAATTAGGAACTAAAAAACAACGTAAAAGATCGTAATAGGATTCTCCGTTTGCTTTCCATTGAAAATGAAGTAGATAGCTGCTCTGTGTTTCAAAATGGATGGGTTTATATGCGAACACATAAGAGGTTGCCGCAGAGGATCCTTCTGTATTAGTATAATAGTAAGTAGGAGGAGTTGCATTGTCATTGGTAATGTAAAGACTTTTGGTACTTCCAACAGTCTGAGCGTTTGGCGCTGTGCTGATCACCCAACGATTGGTCTGAGTACCATTGGCAAACATCCATGAAGAGCTTGTTTCAAAATTCTCAGTAAAAGGAATAGTTGCCGCAGGAATAGTAAAAGTAGCAGATATAGAATGTGTTGACTGTACATTTGTAAACGTAAAACTGCCGGAAGTAACTGCGTTCAGATTGTTAATGCCATCGATTAAAACTTGTCCTATAGTATAACCTGCATCAGGAGTGATAGTAAAAGTGATATTTTCTCCGGGTGTAACGTTGATAATCCCTGAAGGAGATATTGTACCACCCATTTCAGCTGCAGCATTAATGACGTAACTATTATAGTTTACGGTAAAAGTCATGGTGGCACTACCTGACGCACTGATGTTAGAGATGTTTATACCTCCGGGAGAGTTGTTAGACAAGAAACAGGGCGGATTGCTACTATCATTAAAAACAGTTCTTCCTGAATTACTGGAAAAAAAGGCATTAGCGATAGTGCCGGCAGTGGTATTATTGGACGCTCCCGGACGAAAAACATATACCTCATCCGGTGGACCATTGGAATTGCCGTTCACTGATGGTCGCACTCGATAAATGATGATGCCATCACCGGGAATGTTAGATTCATAAATTTCGCTGTTTTTATTTCTATATTCTAAAACAAAATATTCTAATGAAGAGTTCGGAGAAGCTATTTTGTAAGCGATATTATGCCCCTGAGTTCTGTCCCAAATTGGATAAAGTGTATAAGTGCCGGCAGCAGTAATTTCAGGAAGATTATCTACAAATTTACCATATTTGTTTGAAATATAGGCAGAAGAAGATTGTGGAGGTACCGTATTACTGCACATCACATCCCATTTTCCGACAGGATCAAAAGAGCCTGATGGATAACGATATAAATCGGGTGCACCCAGTGTATGATAGGTCTCATGGACTAAAACACTCTGTCTGCCATTACTTGCTGAAAAAAGGTGTCCTTCCAGCAAAAAATTATAATCATAGACACGCTTATTCCCATGGAAATAGAGTGCCGTTCCTGAATATAAACTCCAACGATGAGGCCATAATAAACTACTCCAAGCGCCGGCATCACCTTTGATCATAAAACAGATGTTGTCAACATGTCCATCATTATTATAGTCTAACTCATCGGCTGTAAAAGCAGCTTCTATTTGTGATTTCAACGCAGTAGCAGCACCACGCAAAAGTGCATGCTCTCTATCTCTCTCTTCATTAGTATCTTCATGGTACCCTTCAGGATTTGTAGTCGCATTATACGGCTGATAATAAGCACGTGGATAACTGTCTTGATATGAAAGGATGGTACTACCACTATTGACAGGAAAAAATGCTGAAGGTATAGAAAATTGATTGTTAGAGATGTCTTGATAATATCTATTTAAGGAGCTTCCTCTTTCTGTTCCGTTAAACAAAACTTCAACCGTTGATTTCTGCCGAGTAAACTCAGTCTCATTAGCAAAACGAATGTAAATTACAATGTTATGAAGCACACCCGTTCTATAATTAAAACGAGTAGTTAGAGCTTCTGCAAGCCTTTCGGAGGGCGACATCGTCCGCATAAAATCATCTCTTTTTTGCAGGTATTGTTCTTCCGAAATCCTACACCATTTTTCCACGCCGAGCGTAACCGGGTCTATAGAACCCACTCTTCGACCGGTAGTAACAACCTGATCATTGATGACTTGTGCATACTCTATCCAACCGGTCTGTGCATTCCGAATCATCGTGTAGCCTTCTGAGTCGTGAACCCAATTGTAAAATTCATCGCCGGAGGCAAAACAGTCAATAGTGGTCCCGTCAGGCTGTGTTAAAGTGATCGGATAATTGTAAATAGGTGCTGAAAAGATATGAGATACAAAAATCAGCAAAAAGGAGAAAAAGAATAATTTTTTCATCATGTTCAATAGAAAATATTTATTATTATTATCATTTAAAATAGGCGAAATGTTTGATATCAATGTAACAAATTAAGGCATTGAACATTAATCACACCCTATATATTTATTCGGCAAAGATAGTAAAAAAAGTGGCATCTCAATAGGGATGCCACTTTTTGATTTAAATTACTTAAAACTTAACTTCATACACAGGTTCTTGAGTAATTTCAGGAACAAGTTCTTGATATACGACTTTGCCATTTTCGTCAATTGCCACTACGGAACGAGACAAAAGCCCTTGCAATGGACCATCAAGCATGAGCACTCCATAAGTATTGCCGAAAGTGTGGTACCGAAAATCGGAAGCTGTAATCACATTTTCTATGCCCTCAGCACCGCAAAAACGACCTGCGGCAAATGGCAAATCCTCAGAAACACAAAGCACTACCGTATTTTCTTGTTGGGCAGCCCAAGCATTAAACTTGCGAACAGACGTAGCACAAACACCGGTATCGATGCTCGGAAAGATGTTTAAAACAATACGTTTGCCTTTGAAATTGCTCAATGAAATTTCTTCCAAACCTGCAGTAATTAATTTAAAATCAGGAGCATCTTCTCCTACTTTTGGTAATTCGCCTACTATATTGTCCGGATTACCTGTAAAATTCACTTTTGACATACTTTTTTTGTTTTTTTAGTTAG